>JBQGEI010000246.1:0-9700 GCA_052039535.1 Pseudoxanthomonas sp. | reverse complement strand
CGCTCCGGACGTGGAGCCGTGCCCGGCGTGTCCAGGCAATGGCGGCAGCAAGGCGCGGCCGCGGGCCGGAGCGGCACGACGGTCATGGCCGCTCCAGCACCAGCAGCGGATCGATGCGCACGTCGAACCAGTTCATGCCCCAGTGCAGGTGCGGTCCCGTCGCGCGGCCGGTGGCGCCCACCGCGCCGACCACCTGGCCCTGTTCCACCCGCTCGCCGGGCTTGACGTCGATCCGCGACAGATGAAGGAAGTTGGAGCTGACGCCGAACCCGTGGTCCAGCAGCAGGGTGCCGCCGGTCAGGTACAGGTCCGCTTCGGCGAAGGTCACGACGCCGGCAGCGGGTGCCTTGACGGGGGTGCCGGTGGGCGCGGCGATGTCCATGCCCGAGTGCGCCGAGCCGGGCTTGCCGTTGTACACGCGCTGGTTGCCGAAGCGGCCGCTGATGCGGCCCTGCACCGGCCAGATGAAGCGCTGGGCGAAGTCGGCGCGGTCGTCGTCGCGCTGGCGCGCGGCGGTTACCTGGGCCTGCTCGCGGGCGATGCGCGCGGCGATCGCCGGCGGCGGGTCGACGGTCTTCGGCGGCACGCCGTCCACCCGCTGCACCGGCCAGTCGCGTGGGGAGACCGCGATCCGCTGCACGCTGCGCTGGCCCTCCGGGGTCACCACGACCACTTCCACAGGCGCGGACTGGTCGCGCCCGACGCCGAACACCACCGTGCCATAGCCGGTGGTGCGCAACACCCGGCCGGCGTGTTCGACGCGGCTGCCCGCCGGCACCTTGCCGATCACCATCGCGCCCTGCTGCACGCTGGCGGGGAATACCACCGGGCTGTCCTGCCGCGCGGCGGCCGGCATGGCGGCCGCCAGGGCCACCAGCGTCAGCGCGGCAAGACGTGCCAGGGCCATCAGCGGTCGAACTCGAGGCGGCGGCCCGCGGCGGCCCCGACCAGTGCGCGGCCGTTCCACACCTGCTGGCCGTTGACCCAGGTCGAGTCGATCCGGGAGCGGAAGGTGGTGCCCTCGAAGGGCGACCAGCCGCACTTGCTCAGCACGTCCTCGCGGCGCACCGTCAGGGGCTGGTCGCCGACCAGCACCAGGTCCGCCCAGTAGCCCTCGCGCAGGAAGCCGCGCTGGCTGACGTCGAACAGCTGCGCCGGCGCGTGGCTGGCCTTCTGCACCACCCGGGTGATGTCCAGCCTGCCCTCGTGCACCAGCTCGATTGCCGCCAGCAGCGCGTACTGCACCAGCGGCAGGCCCGAGGGTGCCTGCAGGAAGGGCTTCTGCTTCTCCTCCAGGGTGTGCGGCGCGTGGTCGGTGGCCAGCACGTCGATCACGTCGTCGACCAGGGCCTGGACCAGGGCCTGGCGGTCCGACGCGTCCTTGATCGCCGGGTTGCACTTGATGAGGTTGCCCAGCCGCGCGTAGTCGGCACGGTCGAAGCGAAGGAAGTGGATGCAGGTCTCGGCCGTGATCTTCTTGCGCACCCTGCCATCGGCGCCCACCAGCGGGCCACGCTCGAACAGCGCCAGCTCGTCGGCGGTGGAGATGTGCAGCACGTGCAGGCGGGTACCGTGCCGCTGCGCCAGCTCCAGCGCCAGGCGGGTGGACTTGATGCACGCCTCGCGCGAGCGGATGTCCGGATGCATGTCCGGGGTGAGGTTCTCCTCGCCATGGCGGGCCTTGAACTCGGCCAGCGTGCGGTCGATGGTCGGGGTGTCCTCGCAATGGGTGATGATCGGGGTCGGCGCCTCGCGGAAGATGCCGTCCAGGGTCTGGGGGTTGTCGACCAGCATGTTGCCGGTGGAGGCGCCCATGAACACCTTGATGCCCGGCGCGGTCTTCGGGTCCAGCGAGCGCACCGCCTCGAGGTTGTCGTTGCTGGCCCCGAGGTAGAAGCCGTGGTTGCCCCAGGCCCGGCCGGCGGCCACGGCGTACTTGGCCTCCAGCGCCGCCGCGTCCAGGGTCGGCGGGTTGGTGTTGGGCATGTCCATGAAGCTGGTCAGGCCGCCGGCAACGGCCGCCGCCGATTCACTGGCGATGTCGCCCTTGTGGGTCAGGCCCGGCTCGCGGAAGTGCACCTGGTCGTCGATCATGCCGGGCAGCAGCCAGCGGCCGGCCGCGTCCACGACCTCCTCGCCGGCGCGCGCCTGCAGCCCGCTGCCGATCTGCGCGATGCGTCCGTCCACGATCCGCAGGTCGCCCTCGGTCTGGCGGCCTTCGTTGACCAGGCGGGCATTGGTGATGAGGGTGGAGGGCATCAGTGGTGTCCTTGGCAGGAACCCGGGCGCTCGGGGACGGGGTCGTGCCCGCCCGGGTGCAGTGGATGGCATCGACCGATGCGGCGTGCGGCCATCCAGCCGCCGCGCCACGGGCCGTACCGCTCGATGGCCTGCATCGCATATTCCGAGCAGCTGGGCACGAAGCGGCAGCGTGGTCCCAGCAGGGGACTGACGAAGCGCTTGTACGCGCGCAGCAGCACGAGGAGCAGGCGGGAGATCACCGCGGCATGATACCCGCCGCCCCGTGAGGTTGCTGCCCGGGGTAGGGTGGGCTATAAAGGCCCGCTTTCCCGGGTAGCCGGGGAAAACTCGGAGGAACCTTCGTACGTGGCTGCCAAGAAACCCGTGAAGAAGGCCGCCAAGCCGGCCAAGAAGCCTTCCCCCGCCGCCAAGGCGACCGGGAAGACCGCCAAGCCTGCCGCGAAAAAGGTCGTCGCCAAGGCGCGTCCTGCCGCGCCGGCCAAGGTCGCCAAGGCGACCAAGGCCACCAAGGTCGCGGGCAGCCGGGCGGCCAAGGCCGCCCCGGCCCGGAAGGCGACTGCCGCCCAGGCGGTCAAGGTGCCGGCTTCCAAGACGGCGAAGAAGGCCGCTCCGGCGGGCCGGGCCGCCGCGGCCAAGAAGGCCACGGTGACCTCCCCGGTCAAGCCCGCGAAGGTGACAAAGGTGGCCAAGGCGGCGAGCAAGGTCGCCAAGGCCCCCGGCAAGGCCAGCGGGACGGGCGCGGCCAGCCGTTCCGCCGCTCCCTCCAAGGCCGCCGCGACGGCCAAGGCCACGCCGCGTCCGGCAGCCTCCGGCAAGCCGGCCTCCAGCAAGCGCTCCACCCCCACCGCCAAGTCCCCCACAGGGACGACCGCGCCACGTACCGCAGCCGCCAAGCCAGCCGCCACCCCGGCGCCCCCGGCGACGGCCGCTGCAAGAAAGCAAGCCAACAAGCCAGTGCCCGCACCGAAATCCCCCAGTTCCAACGCTCCGGCCAAGCCGGCCCCGACTGTCCCGGCCACGCCGGGCAAGGTCGCCGTTGCCGTGGTATCCAGGAAGCCCGAAAGCTCCAACCCGGCCCCCAACCGCAGGAAGGTCGTGGAGTACAAGATCGACGAGGCCACCGGCCGCCCCGTGTTGCCCGATGGCTACCGGCCGTCGGCCGACGAGGAATACATGAGCCCGCTGCAGCTGGAGTACTTCCGCCAGCGCCTGATGCAGTGGCGTGCCGACCTGGTCGAGGAATCCAAGCAGACCATCGAGAACCTCAAGGACGAAGTGCGCGACATCGGCGACGAGGCCGAGCGTGCCACCCGCGAAACCGAGAACTCGCTGGAACTGCGGACCCGCGACCGCTACCGCAAGCTGATCGGCAAGATCGACAGCACCCTCAAGCGGCTGGAGGCCGGTGACTACGGTTACTGCGTCGACACCGGCGAGGAGATCGGCCTGGACCGCCTCGAGGCGCGCCTGACCGCTGAGCGCACGATCGACGCGCAGGAGCGGTGGGAGCATCTGCAGAAGCAGCAGGGCGAGTAACCAGCGCCAGCGGCTCCGGAACAAGGCCCGCCCTCCGGCGGGCCTTTTTTTCGCGTGTGCGGTACCGGGCGGTGCGGCCTGGCCCGGGGCCACGCCGCCGGATGATCGACCCGGGCATGGTCTTCCGCCGCCGCGCGGTGGCCGGCACGCCGGCATGACCCATGGCCTCGGTGGTGGCCGGTGACCTCCCCGGGCTGCGCCCGCATCGCCTGCCCGTGCAGACCGGACAAGCCACACGCGTCAGGGCAACCCTGCCTGGCCATACGGGCCGGGATCATGCCCACGGCCCGGTCCGGAGGCCGCTTGCCGGGGTCATCCGGGGCTGGATCGCGACGCGTGTGACCACGACGGCCGCCGACCCCAACCGGAGCCGTGCGCCCGCCTGCCTGGCCCGGCCACACCAGGCCCGTTAGGAGACCCCGCACGACGCGATCGCGCGAGGCGGCCGTGGCGTGCGGATGCGGGCTTCGAGCGGGGCGCCTGCGCGGAGCTGCCCGGTCAGAGCTTGCGCAGGTCGAGCCGGCGCAGGCGCGGTGCCTTCAGCGCGGTGGTGGCCACGACTCCGAGGGTCACGCAGCCGCCGAACACCACGGCCGGCACCAGGCCCAGCAGGCGCGCCATCGAGCCGGCATAGAACGCGCCCAGCTCGTTGGAAGAGCCGATGAAGATGCCATTGATCGAGGCCACCCGGCCGCGCATGCCGTCGGGGGTGACCAGCTGCATGATGGTCGAGCGCAGCACCACCGACACGCCGTCGCACATGCCGGAAAGCAGCAGGAAGAACGCCGAGAGCCAGAAGTGGCGCGACAGGCCGAAGCCGATGATGCACAGGCCGAATCCGGCCACCGCCCACAGCAGCAGGCGTCCGGCGTTGCGTCCGGGCGTGTGCCGCGCCAGTACCAGCCCGACGGCCACCGCGCCCAGCGCCGGTGCCGCACGCAGGATGCCCAGCCCTTCCGGGCCGTAGTGCAGGATCTCGTGGATGAAGGCCGGCGCCAGGGCGATCGCGCCGCCGAACAGCACCGCGAACAGGTCCAGGGCCTGTGCGCCGAGCATGATCTGGTTGCCGAACACGAAGCGCACGCCCTGGCCGATGCTGGCGAACACCGGCGCGCGGGGCCCTTCGCGGGCCGGTTCGTCGACCCGCAATGCCAGCAGCACGCTGCCGGAGGCCAGCGCCAGGGCGGCGGCCACCGCGTAGGCCACGGTCTTGCCGGCGAAGCCCACCAGCACGCCGCCGAGCGCCGGCCCGCACACCAGCGCGCACTGGAAGGCGACGCTGCCGATGCTTGCGCCGCGTGCGAACTGCTCCCGGCGCAGCACGCGTGCGAACAGCGCGGTGAACACCGGAGTGAGGAACGAGCGCACCAGGCCGGTAAGCACGATCGCCGCGTAGATGGGCCAGGTCCGTCCCGGTGCGATGTGCCCGGCGGCGACCATCGCCAGCAGCACGGCGGTGGTGCACAGCCCGGCGGTTGCCATCGCGCCGAGGCGGCGCTTGGGCAGGTGGTCCACCAGGTAACCGGCGAACAGCGCCATGCCGACATACGGGACCACCTCGGCCAGCCCGACCAGACCCAGGGCGAAGGTGTCGCGCGTCAGCTCATAGACATGCCAGCCGACCGTGACCGCGACGATCTGGTAGGACAGCACCGCGAACACGCGGTAGCCCAGCAGGATCCGGAAACCGGGCTCGCGCAGCGGCGAACGCGGTGCCAGGTCCGCGTGCGCTTCCACCTCAGGCCTGGGCGCGCGCGGTGTCGCGGATGAACGCCAGCAGCGCGGCCAGGCCGTTGCTGCGGGTCGGGGACAGGTGCCTGGCCAGCCCGATGTCGGCGATGTAGTCCGGCTCGGTGGCGAGGATCTCCTCCGCCGGGCGCCCGGAGTACACCCGCAGCGCGAGGAAGATCAGGCCGGAGACGATGGCCGAATCGCTGGCCGCCTGGAACTGCAACCGCTCGCTGCTGCCCTGCGGCACGATCCACACCATCGACTGGCAACCCAGCAGCCGGTGCTCGTCGGTCTTCCATGCCTCCGGGAACGGCGGCAGCTTGCGACCCAGGTCGATCAGGTACTGGTAGCGCTCGGACCAGTCGGAGAAGAAAGCGAATTCGTCGCGGATCGCGGCCTGGGCCTGCGCAGCGGTGGGTTCCAGCGGGAAGGGGGAGTCGGTCACGGGTTCTCTCTTGTCGGGCGGCGGCCGGAGCAGGGCCGGTCAGGCGCGCTTCCTCGCCCAGCGCACGCCCTGCGGGGTGTCTTCCAGGGCGATACCCTCGGCGGCCAGCTGGTCGCGGATGGCATCGGCCCGGGCAAAGTCGCGCGACTTCTTGGCCGCGGTGCGCTCGTCCACCAGCGCCTGGATCCGGGCCTCGTCGTCGCCGGAGCCGCCACGGCCGAACCAGGCCTCCGGCGCCTGCTGCAGCAGGCCCAGGGCCAGCCCGGCGCCGAGCAGCTCCGCCTTCAGGCGTGCGCGTGCGCCGGCATCGGCCGCCTTGCGCGCCTCGCCGGCGATGCGCGCCAGCTCGGCCAGGGCCAGCGGGGTGTTGAGGTCGTCATCGAGCGCGGCTTCGACCGCGGCCGGGATCGCCGCGATGGCTTGGACGTCGCCGAGGTCGCGCAGGGTGCCGTACAGCCGGTCCAGCGTGCGCACCGACTGCTCGACCAGCGCGTCGGACCACTCCAGCGGCTGCCGGTAGTGGGCCGATACCAGGGCGTAGCGCAGCGCTTCGGGCGGGTGCGCGCGGACCAGGTCATGGACCTTCTCGATGTTGCCCAGCGATTTGCTCATCTTCGCGCCGCCGAAGTTGAGCATGCCGTTGTGCAGCCAGAACCGGGCGAACGGCGCGCCGCCATGGGCGCACTGGCTCTGCGCGATCTCGTTTTCGTGGTGCGGGAACTGCAGGTCGATGCCGCCGGCGTGGATGTCGATGGTCGCGCCGAGGTGGGCCTCGGCCATCGCCGAGCACTCGATGTGCCAGCCCGGGCGGCCGCGGCCCCAGGGCGAGTCCCATCCGGGCACGTCCTCGCTGGAGGGCTTCCACAGCACGAAGTCGCCCGGATCGCGCTTGTACGGCGCCACCTCGACCCGGGCACCGGCCAGCATCTCCTCGGTGTCCCGGCGCGAGAGCCGGCCATATTCCGGGAAGCTGGCCACCGAGAACAGCACGTGGCCCTCCGCGGCATAGGCATGGCCACGGTCGATCAGGCCCTGGATCATCGCAACCATGTGGGCGATGTGCCCGGTGGCGGTGGGCTCGATGTCGGGTGCGAAGTCACCGGCGACGCCCAGCGCCGCCATGTCCTCGCGGTAGGCGGTGGCGAAGCGCCCGGTGATCGCCGAGATCGGTACGCCCTGGGCGGCGGCGGCGGCGTTGATCTTGTCATCCACATCGGTGATGTTGCGCGCGTACTTCAGCGCCCCGTAGCGCCGGCGCAGCAGCGCCGCCAGCACCCCGAACACCACCGGCCCGCGGGCGTTGCCGATGTGCACGTAGTTGTAGACCGTCGGGCCGCAGACGTACATCGTCGGGCAGCCGGGGTCGTTCGGCGAGAACGCCTCCACCTGGCGGGTGAGGCTGTTGTACAGGCGCAGGGGCATCGGTCCGGAACACCGTGGGCGAGCCGCGCATTCTAGCGTGCGCCCCGGCCCAGGCGGCGCGCGGGCGGGACGTGCCACTGCGGTTCAGGCGGCTGCAAGCCGCGGTCCCTACACTGGGCGCTCCGCCTGCTCCTCCCCGGTACCGATGCGCCCTCTGTTGCGAGCCCCCGTGCTGTGCCTGGCCTGCTCGATGGCACCGCCGCTGGGTGCGCAGGACGCCCAGGCGCCGGTGCGGGTCGTGCCCGCCGAGAACGTGAAGTTCGATTACGCCCAGGTGCTGCGGGTGGAGCCGGTCTACCAGACCCTGCGCGCCACCCGCACCGAGGAGCGCTGTGACGACATCCCGGTGGTGGAGGTGCGTTCGCGGCCGGCGGCAGTGGAAGGTGGCAGCGAGGCCGGCGTGTTGTCGCGCATGGTGGAGTCGGTCAAGGGAATGTTCGCCCGCGAGGAACCGGCGCCGGCGCCCCCGCCGGAGAGCGCTCCGGCCTCGGCCACCCCGCGCGGCGGTGCCAACTGCCGCCTGGTCCAGGTGGAGCGCCAGTTCCAGCGACCGATCGCCTACGACGTGGACTACGTCTACAAGGGCACCAAGTACCGTTCGCGCCTGGGCGAGGACCCTGGCAACCGGCTCCGTATCCGGGTATCGGTCACGCCCTGGACCGGCGACGCGGCGCGCTCGCCCTGAGTCTCGCGTGGGCTTGCGCGGCCTGCGGCCGCGTGCGACCATCCCCGGCCCATGAATACCGACCTTCAGCCGCACGCCGCAAGCGCAGCCCGGATGGCCTCCGGGATGACTTCGCGCGCGCGCCGACCGGAACCCCACATTTTCGCTGGGTAACCGGAGCGTCGTGCTGTCCGTCGGAGAACCCAGCCCCAGGCTGGGTTTTTTCGTTTCTGGCGGGGCAAAGGTTTCACCCGCAAGGGACTGCGTCATCCAGGCTATGCGTCACCCATGCCGGCATGGCCGGCCACCACCGCAAGGGATCGATCGATGTCGCTCAAGCATTTCCTCAACACCCAGGACTGGAGCCGCCCCGACCTGGACGCGCTGCTGGCCCAGGCCGCCGCGTTCAAGCGCAACAAGCTGGGTGACGAGCTCAAGGGGCGATCGATCGCGCTGGTGTTCTTCAACCCGTCCATGCGCACCCGCACCAGCTTCGAGCTTGGTGCGTTCCAGCTGGGCGGCCACGCCATCGTGCTGCAGCCGGGCAAGGACGCGTGGCCGATCGAGTTCGACCTCGGCACGGTCATGGATGGCGACACAGAGGAGCACATCGCCGAGGTGGCGCGGGTGCTGGCCCGCTACGTCGACCTGATCGGCGTGCGCGCCTTCCCGAAGTTCAAGGACTGGAGCTACGACCGCGAGGACCGCGTGCTCAAGGCCTTCGCCAGATACTCGACGGTGCCGGTGATCAACATGGAGACGATCACCCATCCCTGCCAGGAGCTGGCCCACGCGCTGGCGCTGCAGGAGCACTTCGGCACCACCGACCTGCGCGGCAAGAAGTACGTGCTGACCTGGACCTACCACCCGAAGCCGCTGAACACCGCCGTGGCCAACTCGGCGCTGACCATCGCCACCCGCCTGGGCATGGACGTGACCCTGCTGTGCCCGACGCCTGAGTACATCCTCGACGGGCGCTACATGGGCTGGGCCGAGCAGAACGTCGCCGAGAGCGGCGGTTCGATCCGGGTCAGCCATGACATCGAAAGCGCGTACCGCGGCGCCGACGTGGTCTACGCGAAGAGCTGGGGTGCGCTGCCGTATTTCGGCAACTGGGAGCCGGAGAAGCCGATCCGCGACCAGTTCAAGCACTTCATCGTCGACGAGCAGAAGATGGCGCTGACCAACAACGGCGTGTTCTCGCACTGCCTGCCGCTGCGCCGCAACGTCAAGGCCACCGATGCGGTGATGGATTCGCCGAACTGCATCGCCATCGAGGAGGCGGAGAACCGCCTGCACGTGCAGAAGGCGGTGATGGCCGCCCTGGTGCGCTGAGCCCGCTTCCCCCGAATTCCCCACGGAACCCACCCATGAGCAATCCGAACGAATCCCGTGACATCGTCCTGGCCTTTTCCGGGGGCCTGGATACCAGCTTCTGCGTGCCCTACCTCAAGGAGCAGGGCTGGAACGTGCATACCGTGTTCGCCGACACCGGCGGCGTGGACGCCGAGGAGCGCGCCTTCATCGAGCAGCGCGCGGCCGAGCTGGGCGTTGCCAGCCATGTCACCGTGGACGGTGGCGCGGCGATCTGGAACGGCTTCGTCAAGCCGTTCGTGCAGGCCGGGGAGGGCTACCAGGGC
>JBQGEI010000245.1:0-5741 GCA_052039535.1 Pseudoxanthomonas sp. | reverse complement strand
GCCAGCTGCGGCGGGGTCCAGCTGGCGGACCAGCGCACAAGCAGCTGGCGCCCGTCCGGTGACAGGCTGAAATCCTCGACCCCGTCCAGCGCGGTGACCTCGCGCACCTGGTCGCTGGCCAGGTCCAGGGCGCAGACCTCGTAGTCGCCCGGCCAGGCGCGGTTGCACAGGAACAGCAGCCCGCGGCCATCGGCGGTGGCCACCGGCGCGGACGCTTCCCAGCGCCCGGAGGTGCGCTGGCGCGGGCGTTCGCTGCCGGCCTGGGTGTAGAGGTGGGCGTAGCCGCTTTGCTCGGACAGGAACCACAGGGTGCGGTTGTCCGGCAGCCAGTCGAAGTCGTTGAAGTTCCAGTTGATCCAGGCCGCGTCGGTGAGGCGGTGGCGCGGTTGCAGGCGGGCCTGGCCCAGGTCGACCGAGGCGATCCAGCGGTCCTTGTTGTCCACCGCGCGCAGCATCACCGCCACGTTGCGGCCGTCGTTGCTCCAGCGGATCGCGGCGCTGCCGCGCCCGCCGCCGAGCTGCACCGCACGCAGGCCCTGCAGCGCCGGCTTGCCGGCGGCCTTGCGCAGGGATGCCAGCGGATCGGCGGCGATGCCGGGCAGGCCGTCCAGCGCCAGCTCCCGCACCCGGCCGTCGACCGCATCGACCAGCCACAGGGCGTGCGGGACCGGGTCGTTGCGGCCGACCCGGGTGCGCACGTCCTCGAACTCCTCGTAGCCGGACTCGGTGACGTAGGTGGGCATCTTGCCTTCGCGACCGCCGTCGGCGCCCTTCCTGCGGGTCACCACCAGCAGGTGGCGGGCGTCCGGGGACAGGCTGCTGTCGACGATCTCCACGTCATCGCCGAGGTATACGGGGGCGGCGGCGCGGGTCGGGTCGGCCTTGCGCCAGGCCTCGTCCTGCGCGCGCTGGGCCTCGCGCCGCTCACGGTCGCGGCGCAGGGTCTGCAGGGTGCGCAGCTGCTGTTCGCGCAGGACGTCGGCCGCCGGCGCCGCGGCCGGGTCGCGCTCGGCCCTCGGCGCGGCGACCTGGGCGGTGGTGCCGTCGGCGCGCCAGTGGAACCAGTCCTCGGCGGCGCGCCACAGCAGCCCGCCATCGGCGGCGAAGCGCGGCTGCGACTCGGCCTGCGCGGTGCGGGTGAGCTGCAGGAGGCGGCCGCCGGCCAGCTCGCGCACGAACACGTCGCCGTTGCGCACGAAGGCCATGCGCCTGCGCTGCGGGTCGTACACCGGGTCCGGCGCGTCCAGCGCCGCGCGGCCGTCGTCGGAGACCCGCTGCAGGGCGCCGCCGGCCACCGGCTGGCGCCAGGTGTCGCGCACGGGGCTGCCCTCGCGCTTGAGCAGCAGCTGCGCTTCGCTGCCGTCCCAGCTCCACCAGGCCTGCTCCACCGGCGGGCCGATCCAGTCCGGGTCGGCCATCGCCTGGTCGAGGGTGAAGGGGGCGGTGGCCGGCATCTGGGCGGCGGCCGCCAGGGGCAGGGCGGCCAGCAGGAGCGGCAGCAGGCGCGCGACGGCGCGCCGGGAGGGCTGGGTCATGGACGCAAAAGGGTCGTGGAAGCAGCGCCGCAGGGTACCAGCCCGCTGCACGGCGGCGACCGGCGGAAGGTCATGGCCGCGGCCGTGCTTGCCGCCGTGGCGCACGCCCGCCATCCTGTGCCGTCTTGGGCGGCAGCGAGACTGTCGCAGGGGAAAGCCAGCCAGATGTCCGCCGTCGTCCAGCCACCTGTCCCGAGCACCGAAGACCTGCCGCTGGCGGTGGGCGACCCCGGCCGCGTGCTGGTGTTCGACGGCCACCGCCGCGTGTGCCTGGGCGAGTTCATGGACCAGGCCGCCGGCCTGGCCACGCGCCTGCCCGACGCGCGCTGGGTCGCGCACCTGTCCGAGGACCGCTACCGCTTCCTGCTCGGTTTCTGCGCCGCCGTGCTGCGCGGCCAGGTCGCGCTGCTGCCGCCGTCCGGCGCCCCGCACACCGTGGCGGAGGTGCTGCAGGCCCATGCCGAGGGCGGTGCCTACCGCCTGGGCGGCCAGTGCGGGCTGGCGGTCGAGGCCGGCCCGGCCACGGCCGGCGCAGGCGTGGTGCCGCGCATTCAGCGCGACGGGCTGGCGGCGATCGGCTACACCTCCGGCAGCACCGGGCGCCCGCAGGCCCACGCCAAGACCTGGGGCGCCTTCGCCACCGGCACCGCGCAGAACCTGGCGGCGCTGGCGGACCTGTGGGGCGGGCGCCAGCCGCAGGTGGTGGCGACCGTGCCGGCCCAGCACATGTACGGCATGGAGCTGTCGGTGCTGCTGCCGCTGCTGGGCGGCGCGGCGGTGCATGCCGCACGTCCGCTGCTGCCGGCCGACGTGGCCCTGGCCCTGGAGCAGGCCACCGGCGCGCGGCTGCTGGTGACCACCCCGGTGCACCTGCGCGCGCTGCTGCGCTCGGGCCTGGCGCTGCCGCCGCTGGCGGGCATCGTCTCGGCCACCGCGCCGCTGCCGCCGGAACTGGCGGCCGAAGCCGAAGACCGCTACGGGACCGAAGTGCGCGAGGTGTTCGGGTCCACCGAGACCTGCGTGTTCGCCCGTCGCCGCACCGCCCGCGACGACCTGTGGACGCCGCTGCCCGGCGTGCGGGTGAGCCCGCAGCCGGACGGCACCGTGGTGCATGCCCCGCACCTGGCCGCGCCGGTGGCGCTGGCCGACCTGGTGGAGGTGGCCGCCGACGGCCGCTTCCGCGTGTGCGGGCGCCAGGCCGACCTGCTGGAGATCGCCGGCAAGCGCGCATCGCTGGGCGACCTCACCCGCCGCCTGCTGGCGGTGCCGGGCGTGGAGGATGGCGTGGTGCTGCAGCTGGCGCCGGAACGCGAGGGCGGCGTCGGCCGGATCGCCGCGTTGGCGGTGGCCCCGTCGCTGGCGCCGGCGGACATCGTCACCGCACTGCGGGCCACGGTCGACCCGGTGTTCCTGCCGCGCAAGGTGCGCCTGCTGCCGGCGCTGCCGCGCAACGCCACCGGCAAGCTGCGCCGCGACGTCCTGCTGCAGGCACTGGCCGGGACGTGTTCATCCGCCATCGGGGAAGCGCCAGGCCCCACTGCCTAGAATCACCGGTCCTTCCTTCGCGTGCCTGCCGTGGATACCGCCGTCAACGCCTCCCTTGCCCGCCCGCCCCGCCGGCGCCTGCTGCTGCCGCTGCTGGCCGGCGCGCTGCTGGCGGCCTGCGGAGGCACGACCCGCCCCGACCCGCCCCCGGCGCCGGCCCCCGTGAAGCCGGTCGTGGCCGACCCGGTGGTGCCGGCCCCGCGCATCGGCCTGGCCCTGGGCGGCGGTGCGGCCAAGGGCTTCGCCCATATCGGCGTGATCAAGATGCTGGAGGCCAACGGCCTCAAGCCGGACGTGGTCGCCGGCACCAGTGCCGGCAGCGTGGTCGGCGCGCTGTACGCCAGCGGCATGGACCCGTTCCAGCTGCAGGAAAAGGCGGTGGCGCTGGACGAGGCCAGCATCCGCGACGTGCGCCTGTTCTCCGGCGGCCTGGTGCAGGGCGTGGCGCTGCAGGACTACGTCAACGCCCAGGTGCGAAAGCGCCCGATCGAGCGCCTGCCGGTGCCGTTCGCGGCGGTGGCCGCGCGCCTGGAGACCGGCGAACGCACCGTGTTCGTGCGCGGCAACACCGGCCAGGCGGTGCGCGCCTCCAGCAGCGTGCCGGGGGTGTTCGAGCCGGTGACCATCGGCCAGTACCAGTACGTGGACGGCGGCGTGGTCAGCCCGGTGCCGGTGGATGCCGCGCGCCAGCTGGGCGCGGACCTGGTGATCGCCGTGGACATCTCCAGCAAGGCCAGCGGCCGGCGCCCGGACGGCATGCTGGGGATCGTCAACCAGTCGATCTCGATCATGGGCCAGCGCCTGGGCGAGCAGGAACTGGCACGGGCGGACGTGGTGATCCGGCCCAATGTGCTCGACTACGGCTCGGCCGACTTCACCCGCCGCAACCAGGCCATCATGGAAGGCGAGAAGGCGGCGCTGGCGGCACTGCCGCAGATCCGCGCCGCGGTGGCGACGCTGAAGGCGCAGCGCCTGCAGCAGGCCCGGGCCGAGGCGGCCAGGCGCGCCGCCGCGCAGGCGCCGAAGCTGCCGCCCTGCGAACCGCGTTCGCGCTGGAATCCGTTCGGCGGGGAGCAGACCGGCTGCGTGCCGGCGGCTGACTGACCGGCCCGGCCCTGGCCGCCGGCGCTGGCCATGGCGGCTCCGGCCACGACAGCGGCGATGCGCCGCCGCCGCCGTTCAGGCGGACGCCAGGCCGTGCACCCCGTCGATCTCCACCAGCAGCTCGCGCCGGCACACCTGCGCATGCAGCAGCAGCCGCGGCACCTGCGGCGCCAGGCATGCGTCCAGTGCCGCGACCACCGCCGCGGTGTCGGCCGGATCGCGCACGTAGACCTTCAGCGGCGTGGCCGCGTCCGGCGTCGGCGGCAGCGAGGGCGTGGTGCGCCGGGCCGCGCCGATCAGGATGCCGATGTTGGCCAGCGTCTCCTCGACCTGGGCCCTGACCGAACCGGTGTGCTGGGAGGCGTGGCCGATGATGGCCGCGGTGCCGGACAGCAGCATCGGCATGTCGCTGCCGGCCGGCGGCAGCATCGCGCGGGCGAAGCTCGGCGCCTGCGGACCATACTGCCGGGGGTAGCGGTAGGCGCTGACCTGGCGCGGGTTCTCCAGCGGTGTGCCTTCGGCGACGGCCGCCAGCCAGTACACCTGCAGCACCCGCCGGCCATCGCAGCGGCCGATCGCGGTGGCCGCCGGCAGGCGGGTGGCCTCCAGCTCGCCCAGGCCCTCCACCCGGCCCACGCAGAAGCGCCGGTAGCGCTCCTCGTCGTCCTCGCCCAGGGTGATGGCGTCCATGTAGTTCCACACCCGCAGCAGGTGCGGGGTCGGGTTGCCAGCCAGGAACCGCCCCATGCGGGTGTAGGCCGCGCGCGCGGCCGCCTCGATGTCGGCCTGCCCGGGCTCGTCCACCTCCAGCGACCCGAACAGCAGGCGGCCGTCGCCGGCCCAGGCCACCTCACCGTCGCGGCCGTGGCTGACCGGACCGGCGCCACGCCAGACCTCGATCAGCGCCTCGCCGTGCAGCGGCCGCAGCGGCACCCGCAGCCAGCGCGGATCTTCGCGCTGCGGCGCGTCCGGACCGAAGCCGAACACCGCCAGGGTGGTCGGGGCGGCCAGCTGCGCATCCAGCGTGTGCAGCGGGGCGTACTCGACCCGCAGGCGCGCATCGGCGCCGGGCAGGGGCAGCGGGCGGCTCACGGGTTGCCCCGCTGCAGGGTGTCGCCACTGAAGGGCTGGCCCACCTGGCGGCGGCGTCGCCACCAGCCGGCCAGCGCCCGCGGCGCCATGCGCACGGCGGTCAGGCCATAGACCACCCGGAACAGGCGCAGGCGCCAGCGCACGCGGGGGTTGTCGAACACGTCGCCGGCCAGCATCGAGATCACCGCCTGCTCCAGCTGCCAGTGGTTGCGCGGGTTGGCGAACAGGTGCTCCATCACCGGGGTGGTGAAGCGGTAGATGAACCAGGAGAAGTAGCGCAGCCCGCGGCGCAGGCGGCGGTCCATGGCGCGGTGCTCGGCGGCCTCGCGCGACGGATCGCGCAGGATCGCGTCGACCGTGGCGGCGGCCTGCTCGCCGCTGTTCATGCCCAGGTAGACGCCGGAGGAGAACACCGGGTCGATGAAGGCGAACGCGTCGCCGGCCATCACCCAGCCGGGGCCGTGC
>JBQGEI010000244.1:0-1840 GCA_052039535.1 Pseudoxanthomonas sp. | reverse complement strand
GCGTCCAGCGCCGCGCCCTGGCCCTGCAGGCCGGCGTCGCGGCGGGCGGTATCCAGGCCGATCTGGGCCTTCTTCAGTTCGTCCTGGGCGCGGGCCAGCTCGTTGTTGGAGACCGCGCCGCCGGCATGGCCGCGCTCGTAGCGCTCCAGGTCGCGCCGGGCGGCGGTGTGGTCCACCTGGGCCTGGTCCTGGGCCTTGCGCGCGTTGAGGGTGGCGATCTGCGCGTCCAGCTGCGCACGGCTGGCCTCGGCCTCCATGCCGGCCAGGGTGGATTCCTCCTGGACCAGCTTGCTGCGCAGTTCCGGGCTGTCGATCACCGCCAGCACCTGGCCCTTCTTCACCGCGTCGCCGGCCACGACCTTCAGGCTGACCGTGCCGCCAGCGATGGCGTACAGGGTCGGGCTGTTGGCGGTGATGACCTTGCCGTCGGCGGACAGGTCGCGGACCAGGTCGCCACGCTTGACCTCGGCGATGCGCACGCGGCTGCCGTCATAGGAACGCGAGCCGGCGCTCCAGCCGGAAACCACCCACGCCAGCAGCACCAGCGCGATCCCGCCGGCGACCGCCGGCCACAACCAGCGGCGCCAGGCCGGGCGGGCGGTGGCGGAGGAGAGCGGTCGGTCCTGGGCGGAGGTGTCGGGGATCATGGGTGGCGGATGGTCGGATGGGTGTCCGGTTTCCTGTTGCAGGTCCCGTGCCAACTTCAACCTTTTGATTTGAAAGGATTTGACGCAGGCGCCGGAGTGTCCGCGGTGTCCGCTGGACACCGCGCGGACACCGTCCGGGGGCGGCAGGGCGGACGCGGGGCCAGCGCGCCGGTGGGGCGGAAGGGTGGCGGCTGCACGCTTCGCCGGCCGGTTTTGCCTTGCGAGCCCGGATCTCCAGGCATGAGGCCCTGCTTCGTACGTGAAGCCCAGGGCTCCAGCCGCGAGGCTTTCCGCTTTGCACGCAAGACCCCGGGCTCCAGCCGCAAGGCTTTCTGCTTTGCGCGCAAGGCCCCAGGCTCCATTCGCAAGGCTTCCTGCTTCGCGCGCGAAGCTCCGGGCTCCGGTTGCAAGGCTTTCGGCTTCGCACGTGAAGCTCCGGGCTCTGGTTGCAAGGCTTTCGGCTTCGCACGCGAAGCTCCAGGCTCCAATCGCAAGGCTTCCTGCTTCGCGCGCCGGGTCCGGAACTCCAATGGCGGAGCTTTCTACCTTGCGGGCCGAGCCCGGAGCCCCGCGTGCGAAGGCCTTCCTGCTTTGCACGTCGCCTCGGCCAGCGGCCACGGGGCCTGCGCGCTCCACGGCCAGTCGGTTCACCGGCCTCCTTCGCCCGTCCAACGGTGCGAGGCGACCCTTGGGGCTGCTGTCTTGCGCAGGAGGGACACGCCACCTGGGGCGCCGCCGCCCTGGCCCCCGCCACGGCCGGCTCCCTTCCGGGTGGAGAGCGAGGCTGCCGCGCGCACCCGTCCGGCCACGGCTGCCCGCAACCGTCTGACTGCCAACTGTGCGCCCCGGCGCCCCACCGCCGGCCCGCCCGTACGCTCCGGTTAGAATCGCGCACCTGTCACCGCTTGGAAGAACGGCATGTGCGGCATCGTTGGCGCGATCGCGGATCGCGATGTGGTTCCGGTCCTGGTCGAGGGCCTCAAGCGCCTGGAATACCGCGGCTATGACTCTTCCGGCATCGCCGTGGCCGACACCGGCCAGGTGCGCCGGGTGCGCCGCACCGGGCGCGTGGCGGAGATGGAGCAGGCGGCCGCGACCGAAGGCTTCCATGGCACCCTGGGCATCGGCCACACCCGCTGGGCGACCCATGGCGGAGTGACCGAGGCCAACGCCCACCCGCACATCAGCCGCGG
>JBQGEI010000243.1:0-4709 GCA_052039535.1 Pseudoxanthomonas sp. | reverse complement strand
CCCACCATGCCGCGCTGGACCAGCGCCTGGTCCGTGCCGCCCGTGGCATCCGCCTGCTGAGCCTCGCCAGCTGGCCGGCGCGGGTGCAGGTCGAGTTCCTGGAAGGCTGGCGCCACGGACGCACGACCCTGCCGCGGGTGGAGTACCCGCAGCTGGATTTCGCCGGGGCGCGCGCCGAACTGCAGGCGGTGGCCGCCGCAGCCGACGCGCAGCATCCGCTGGGCATCTACCTGCGCGAGTCGGCCGCCAGCTGGGAGCGGGCCGCGCGCCTGCTGGAGGCGCTGGGCACGCCGCAGGCCGGCACCGAGGCGGTGGCCCTGTTCGGACGCCCGGATACGCCGCTGCCTGGCGAGGGGCCCACCACGCGCGAGGCGGCCGGGCATTTCATCCGCATCGCCAGCGAGCTGGACCACGAACTGTTCTCGCCGGCCGAGCAGGTGCCGGTGTCGGCCACCGCGCTGTCCCTGCAGCTGCAGGGCGACCTCGATGCGTTCTTCGGCGGGCGCGTGGTCCAGGTGGAGCTGGACCCGGATCTGATCGCCAAGGCCGCGGCCGGCGCCACCCGCATACGCCTGCGTGCCGGCGCGGCGTTCAGCGACTACGACCGGCGCCAGCTCTTCCACCACGAGGCGCTGGTGCATTCGCTGACCGGCATCAACGGCCGCCTGCAGCAGGTGCTGCCCAGCCTGGCGCTGTCCTCGCCGCGGGTCACCGCCACCCAGGAAGGCCTGGCGACCTTCGCCGAGCAGATCACCGGCAGCCTGGACATCGGCCGCATGAAGCGCATCAGCCTGCGCACCGAGGCGATCGCCATGGCCCTGGAAGGCGCCGACTTCCTGCAGGTGTTCGGCTACTTCATCGATGCCGGGCAGGGCCCGGAGGAGAGCTTTTCCTCCGCCCAGCGCGTGTTCCGCGGCATGCCGCTGGCCGGCGGCTGCGCCTTCACCAAGGACACGGTGTACCTGCGCGGCCTGGTCGGCGTGCACACGTTCTTCCGCGAAGCGCTGCAACGCGACCGCCTGCGCCTGTGCCGCTGGCTGTTCGCCGGCAAGATGACCCTGGCCGATGTCGTGCGCTTCGAGCCGCTGTTCGCCGACGGCACCCTGGCCGCGCCGCGCTGGCTCCCGGACTGGGTGGAGCGGGCCGGCGGCCTGGCCGGGCTGCTGGCGTTCTCGCTGTTCGCCAACCGCATCCGCATGGACCGCATCGGTGGCAGTCCGCTGGGGTGAGCGGGAGCGCGTCGGCTCGCCTGGCGTGACCGCCGGGCGCTGTGGCTGCGGCGCTCAGTCCGCGTGCCGCAGCAGGTCGGCCACGCGTTCGGCGCTGCCCATGGCCAGGGTCCAGCCCAGCATGCCGTGCCCGAGGTTGAGGG
Organism: Pseudoxanthomonas sp.; assembly: GCA_052039535.1. Lineage (GTDB taxonomy): Bacteria > Pseudomonadota > Gammaproteobacteria > Xanthomonadales > Xanthomonadaceae > Pseudoxanthomonas. The sequence goes on along the minus strand of JBQGEI010000243.1, from coordinate 3,337 downwards.
TGAGGCCGGGCGCCGCCGCGCGGATGACCGGCACCGACGTGGGCGTGACCGGGCGCAGGCCGGCCCAGTGGCTGGCGACGGCGTCGTAATCGGCCGCCCCCGGCAGGGACGCACGCGCCAGGTCCACCAGGTCGCGCACGCGGGCCGGCTCCGGGCGCGGATCCCATTCGTTGACCTCCGCCAGCCCGGCCACGCGGATGCGGTCGCCGAGCCGGGCGAACACCAGCTTGCGTGCGGTGTCGGTGATGCTCGCCTGCGGGGCCTGCGGGCCGCAGGGCGCGGTGAAGGAATACCCCTTGACCGCCATCACCGGTACGCGCACGCCCAGTGGGCGCAGCAGGCGGGACGCATCGATCCCGGTGCACACCACCACGTGGTCGAAGGGTGCGCCCGCGCCAGTGCCGTCGAGCACCTGCCAACGCCGGCCGTCGCGTTGCAAGCCGGCCACCGCCTGCCCGAAGCGCGCCTGCACCGCGTACTGGCCCTGCAGTACCTCCAGCAGCCCGGTGGCGAAGCGCCACGGGTCGCCGACCGCCTCGCCCGGGGAATACACCGCGCCGGCAATGCCGGTGGCGCCGGCCAGCGCCGGCTCGATCCGCACCGCCTCCCGTGCGTCCACCAGCCGCTGCTGCACGCCGTGGTCCCGCTTGAGCGCGACCACCGCCCGGGCCGCCTCCAGGGCTGCGGGCCGGTAGTAGACGTGGAGCTTGCCCGCCACCCGGTGCCCGAAATCGATCGCATGCCGCTCCAGCAGCGCGTCCATCGCCGCCTGCGACTGGCCGGCCAGCGCCAGCACCTCCAGGGTGTTGCGGCGCCACCGCGCGCCGGTGGCGTTGCGCAGGAAGGCCAGTCCCCAGCGCAGGTAGTCCAGGTCCAGCGAGCTTCGCGCCCGGAACGCGCAGTCGCGTCCCAGCAGCAGGCCCGGAAGCTGCCGCCAGATGGCCGGCCCGGCCATCGCATCGGTGTAGGCGTAGCTGAGCTGGGCGCCGTTGGCGAAGGAGGTGCCGGTGGCCGGGCCGCTGCCGCGGTCGAACACGTGCACCCGTGCGCCGCGGCGGGCCAGGGCGTAGGCGGTGGCCAGGCCGACCACGCCGGCGCCGATCACCGCCGTGCGGCGGCCTTCCAGGGAAGCGGGGGAATGCGCCATCGGGGCGGGCTCAGTGCGGCCAGAAGTTCATGAAGCCGGTGATGATCAGCGCATTGCTGAAATCGATGAAGAACGCGCCGACCAGCGGCGCCACCAGGAATGCGCGCGGGGCGATGCCATGGCGCTGCACCAGGGCACGCATGACCGCCATCGCGTTGGCGGTGGTGCCCAGCATGAAGCCGATGAAGCCACCGCCCATCACCGCCGCGTCGTAGTCGCGGCCCATCGCCCGGAACACCGGCACCACGAACAGCACCACCAGGCTCACCTGCAGCGCCAGGTTCACCAGCAGCGGCAGGCCCATGCCGGCCAGCTCCCACAGCCGCAGGTTCATCAGCGCCACCGCCAGGAACAGCGCCAGGCAGACGTTGCCGATCAGCTCGATGGTGTGCACCGGCAGCTTCAGCCAGCCGGTCATGTCGTCCAGGTTGCGCAGCACGGCGCCGACCAGCATCGCGCCGATGTACGCCGGCAGGGTCAGGCCGATGGCCTCGAAGCCGCGGCCGACCCAGCCGCCGGCCCACATCGCCAGCAGCAGCAGAACGATGCACTTGAGCGCGTTGAACTCGCGCGCCGCATCGGTCTCGCCATGTACCAGCTGCCCGTCGACCTCGTCGGCCACCGAGGGGGCAGGCGGCGCGTCCGTGTTGCGGTTGCGCACGCCGTAGCGGCGCATCAGCAGGGTCACCGCCGGCCCGCCGACGATGCCCCCGCAGACGATGCCGGCCATCGCCGCGGTCACCGCGATGGATTCGGCGCCCTGCAGGCCGGCGGCCTCGAACATCGGCGCGAACGCCAGGCCGGTCGCCGGCCCGCCGGTCAGGGTGGCCGAGCCGGCCAGCACGCCGAACATCGGATGCAGCCCGAACACCCAGGCCACGGCGATGCCCAGCAGGTTCTGCAGCACCGCAAAGCCGCTGGCCATCAGCAGGAACACCGCCACCTGGCGGCCGCTGACCTTGAGCAGCAGCAGGCTGGCGTTGACCCCGATGGTGGTGAAGAAGGCGATCATCAGCGGCGACTGCAGGGTGGTGTCGAGCTGGTACAGCTGCCGCCCCTGGCTGTGCGCCCACCAGGCCGCCAGCGCGAACAGCAGCCCGCCCAGCACCGGCTCGGGCAGGTTGTAGCGCCGCAGTACCGGCAGCAGCCGCGTGAGCAGGTAGCCGGCAAACAGCGCGAGCCCTGCCAGGCCCAGGGTTTGCAGCGCGTCCAGTTCGAGCATCAGGCCGTACCTTGCAACGGGGGTGGGGCAGGAGTATCGCCCAGGCGGCTTTCCCGGCGCCTGCCCGCGGGGCACCGGGGTGCCCGTCGCGTGCCGGAGCGGGGCCATGCCCGTCTCGCTGCCTGGGCAGGCCAGGTGGCATGCCGGGCCCGGCCAGGTCAGGCGCGCTTCCGCGCCCGCATTCCCCGCACCCGCGGACGCGAGGACCCTTCTTGCTGCACTGCAGCGGAGTCCGGGGCGCCGGGCAATAGTTGCAGCGGAGTTAGAATCGGCCGTTCCGGCGCCACTGCAGCGCTTCCGAGCCCGAGCAATGTCCGAACAAGAAGATTTCAAGCAGGCCGCCCTGGATTACCACCGCCATCCGCGGCCAGGGAAGATCAAGGTCTCGGCGACCAAGGCCATGCTCACCCAGCGCGACCTGGCGCTGGCCTACTCCCCGGGCGTGGCCTACGCCTGCGAGGCGATCGTCGAGGACCCCCGCCAGGCCAGCGAGCTGACCGCCCGCGGCAACCTGGTGGCCGTGGTCTCCAATGGCACCGCGGTGCTGGGCCTGGGCAACATCGGCCCGCTGGCCGGCAAGCCGGTGATGGAAGGCAAGGGCGTGCTGTTCAAGAAGTTCGCCGGCATCGACGTGTTCGACCTGGAGATCGACGAGAACGACCCGGACAAGCTGGTCGACATCATCGCCTCGCTGGAGCCGACCTTCGGCGGCATCAACCTGGAGGACATCAAGGCCCCGGAGTGCTTCATCGTCGAGCGCAAGCTGCGCGAGCGCATGAACATCCCGGTGTTCCATGACGACCAGCACGGCACCGCGATCATCGTCGGCGCCGCGGTGGTCAACGCGCTGCACGTGGTCGGAAAGAAGATCGAGGACGTCAGGCTGGCCACCACCGGCATGGGCGCGGCGGGCATCTCCTGCGTGGACATGCTGGTCTCGCTCGGCCTGCGCAAGGAGAACATCACCG
>JBQGEI010000242.1:0-20235 GCA_052039535.1 Pseudoxanthomonas sp. | reverse complement strand
TGTTGTAGCCCACGCCGAGGTTGGCCACGGCGCGCAGGCGCGTGGCTCCGGCGACCTGGTCGGCGCCGACCCGGTCTTCCAGGGTCACCAGGGCGCCGTCCACGCCGCGCAGGGCGGCGGCGACGTCCTGTGGCGTGTGGGCAGTCTCGGCGGCCACCATCTCCACCTCGCAATGGGCCCGCAGCTGTTCGACGATGTCGTCGAACAGCGGTTGCGAAACCCATACGCGGGGACGTGCGACGGCCATGGCGCCGATTACTCCTCCTGCCCCAGCGCACCGGCGCCGGCGCCGATGCGCGGTGTCACCGTCCCGACGTCGCCGCACTGTGCGCGATGGCGCAGGGCCTGGTCCATCAACACCAGGGCGACCATGGCCTCGGCAATGGGCGTGGCGCGGATGCCGACGCAGGGGTCGTGGCGACCGGTGGTGATGACTTCGACCGGGTTGCCGTGCACGTCCACGGTGGGACCGGGCAGGCGCAGGCTGGAGGTGGGCTTGAGTGCGATCGAGGCGACCACCTGCTGGCCGGTGGAAATGCCGCCGAGGATGCCGCCTGCGTGGTTGCTGGCGAAGCCCGTCGGTCCGATCAGGTCGCGGTGCTCGGTGCCCTTCTGCGACACCACGTCGAAACCGTCGCCGATTTCCACGCCCTTGACCGCGTTGATGCTCATCAGCGCCGCGGCCAGCTCGCCGTCGAGCTTGCCGTAGATCGGCTCGCCCCAGCCCGGCGGCACGCCGTCGGCGACCACGGTCACCCGCGCACCGACCGAATCGCCGGACTTGCGCAGGGCGTCCATGTACGCCTCCAGCTCCGGCACCTGCGGGGCGTGTGGCCAGAAGAACGGGTTGTCCTCCACCGCGCTCCAGTCGAAGCCCTGCGGCGTCAGGTCGCCGATCCCGGCCATGAAGCCGCGCACGGTGACGCCATGGCGCTGCTGGAGCCACTTCTTGGCGATCACCGCAGCGGCCACGCGCATGGTGGTCTCGCGCGCCGAGCTGCGGCCACCGCCGCGCGGGTCGCGGATGCCGTACTTCTGCCAGTAGCTGTAGTCGGCATGGCCAGGACGGAACTGCGCGGCGATGTTCGCGTAGTCCTTGCTGCGCTGGTCGGTGTTGCGGACCAGCAGCGCGATCGGGGTGCCGGTGGTGCGCCCCTCGTACACGCCGGACAGGATCTCCACCTCGTCGGCCTCGCGCCGCGCCGAGGTGTGGCGCGACTTGCCGGTGGCGCGGCGCTGCAGGTCGTGGGCGAACTCCTCAGGCGCGATCTCCAGGCCGGGCGGACAGCCATCGATGACGCAGCCGATGGCAGGCCCGTGCGATTCGCCGAAGGTGGTGACCGACAGCAGCCTGCCGAAGGTGTTGCTGCTCAAGACATGCCCCGCGTGGGAGACCCGGAAAAGGCCGCCAAGCATCGCACATCGCGCCGCGTGCTGCAGCGCGTCAGGAACAGTGGAAAACGTTGCCGCGGTAACGGCTTACACCCGTCGAAGCGGCGCCCCGGAGGGGCGCGGGCGACACTGCCCGGAGACGGCACTCAGGCGCGCGCGGCGGCCAGCTCCGCAATGCGTGCATGGTGGGCGACCAGCTCGCGGCACTCGACCGCGAAGATGCCCATCTGCCCGACCTTGAACTCGATCCACGCAAGGTCCAGCTCCGGCAGCAGCTTGACCAGGTGCTGTTCGGACTCGCCCACCTCGCAGATCAGCAGGCCGTCCTCGTCCAGGTGGTCGGGGGCGTCGCGCAGGATCTTCAGCACCAGGTCCAGGCCATCGGGGCCGGCGCGCAGGCCCAGCTCCGGCTCATGGTCGTACTCGCGCGGCAACGCGTCGGTCTCGTCGTCGGTCACGTACGGCGGGTTGGTGACGATGAGCTGGTAGCGGCGGCCGGCCAGGCCGGCGAACAGGTCGGACCTGACCAGCTCCACATTGTCCGCGTGCAGGCGCACCTTGTTTTCCGCGGCCAGGGCCAGTGCGTCGTCGCTGATGTCCACGCCGTCGACCTGCCAGCCCGGGTTGTAGTGGCCCATGGCAATGGCGATGCAGCCCGAGCCGGTGCACAGGTCCAGCGCGCGCTCGACCTGGCGGCCGGCCAGCCACGGCTCGAAGCCGTTCTCGATCAGCTCGGCGATCGGCGAACGCGGCACCAGGGCGCGCGAATCGGACCTGAAGCTCAGGCCGGCAAACCAGGCCTCGCCGGTCAGGTACGCCGCCGGGATGCGCTCTTCGACGCGCCGCCGGAACAGCTCCAGGATCTTCGCCTTCTCCGCCGAGGTCAGGCGCGACTGGCCGTACACCGGGCTGAGGTCGTGCGGCAGGTGCAGCGCGTGCAGCACCAGCTGGGTGGCCTCGTCCATGGCGTTGTCGTAGCTGTGGCCGAAGGTCAGCCCGGCCTCGCTGAAGCGGCTGCCGCCATAGCGGATCAGGTCGATGATCGTGTGCAGCTCGCTGGCCGGATCGGCGTGGGTCATGGGGATCGGCGCCGCTGGCGCGTGGGCTGTAAAGGGCCGGGAATTATAGGGCAACGGCGGCCTTTTCCCCGGTAACGGCTATGATGGGCGGCCCGACGCCACGCCTTCCGGACGCTGACGCCATGTTCAACCGCACCTTCGGCTACATCCTCGCCGCCGCCCTGGCCGCCGGGCTGGGACTGCTGGCCGCCCGCCACTTCCTGGCCAACGACGCCGCCCCGGCCGGGCCGCAGCTGCAGACCGTCACCCTGCTGCCGCAGCCACGCGAGCTGCCGCCGTTCAACCTGCGCCAGTCCGACGGCACGCCGCTGTTGCCGGGCGAGCTGGCCGGCCACTGGACGCTGGCCTTCCTCGGCTTCACCTTCTGCCCGGACGTCTGTCCCACGACCCTGACCGAACTGGCCGTGGCCCAGAAGCAGTGGGAAGCGCTGCCGGAGACGATCCGCCCGCGCGTGCTGTTCGTCTCGGTCGATCCCGAGCGCGACACGCCCGGCAAGGCCGGTGAGTACGCCCGGGCGTTCCACCCTGACACCCTGGCCGCCACGGCCGACGTGCCGGCGCTGGAAAAGTTCGCCACCTCGCTCGGCTTCGTCTTCATGAAGGTCCCGGGCAAGACCTTCGACGAGAACCCGCAGGACTACAGCGTGGACCATTCGGCCAACATCGCCGTGCTCGACAGCCAGGGCCGGCTGGCCGGGCTGATCCGCCCGCCGTTCCAGCCGCAGGCGATCGCCGAGGACCTGGCCGCCCTGACCGCCCGGGAGCGCGAACCGTGAGCCTTGGCACCCACCTGACCTGGCTGTTGCCGCACCGTGCACTTTCGGCGCTCGCGCGCCAGCTGGCGTATTCGCGCAACCCGGCGGTCAAGCAGCGCTTCATCGACGCGGTGGTACGCCGCTTCAACGTGGACATGAGCGAGGCGGCCGAACCGGATGCCACCGCCTATCCAAGCTTCAATGCGTTCTTTACCCGTGCCCTGAAGCCCGGCGCACGCACCCCGGACGCCGACCCGCGCGCCCTGCTGATGCCGGCCGATGGCCGTATCAGCCAGCTCGGGCCGATCGACCAGGACGGGCGCATCTTCCAGGCCAAGGGCCAGTCGTTCACCGCCGCCGAACTGCTGGGCGACGGGCAAGCCGCGCGCGTGTTCGCCGGTGGCAGCTTCGCCACCGTGTACCTGTCCCCGCGCGACTACCACCGCGTGCACATGCCCTGGACCGGCACGCTGCGCGAAACCGTGCACATTCCCGGCCGCCTGTTCAGCGTGGGCCCCGCAGCCGTGCGCGCGGTGCCGCGGCTGTTCGCCCGCAACGAGCGGCTGGTGTGCCACTTCGACACCAGCTTCGGACCGATGGCCTCGGTGATGGTCGGGGCGATGCTGGTATCGGGCGTGGAAACGGTGTGGAGCGGCGTGGAGATCCCCGAGTACGGGGACGACATCACCCGCAAGGACTGGCGCGGACGCGGCATCGTGCTGGAACGCTTCGCCGAGATGGCGCGCTTCAACTACGGTTCGACCGTGATCGTGCTGCTGCCGCCCGGTGCCGCCACGCTCGCCGCCGGGCTGCAGGCCGAGTCTCCGGTGCGCCTGGGCCAGGCGCTGGCCCACCTCACGCCCTGAGCAGCGCGCCCTATACCTGCAGGTTCCATGCAAGGGACACCGGTTCCGGCCCAGGCCGGGCCGGATGAGGCCCGCGCCCCGCTCCTCCGAAGGCGGGACTTTGCCGGGTCGACGCGAGCGGGGCGGGGTCACTCCCGCCCGCCAACCTCCTGGGGGGGGCTGACTCACCGGATACGGGCCTGTGCAGCGAGGAACGGACCTGCCGAGCCGATCGCGTTGCCCGCCGGCCCCTTCGCCGCCGCGGCTACTTCGCGCAGCCCACCAGCTTCAGCTTCTGCCCCGGTCGCAAGGCGTAGGCCGGGGCCTTGAGGCCGTTGGTCGACGCCAGCGCCTTGACCTCGCAGCCGTGGCGCTGGGCCACCCGCCCGAGGGTGTCGCCGCGGGCCACGGTGTAGAACCGCACCTGCTCGGCCTTGGGCACGGCCGGCTGCGGTTGGCCGGTGGCGATGGTCGCGGCCACTCCAGCCACCGGGGTGACATCGCCCACGGCCACGTTGCCCTGCGGCATGCCGCGCTCGAAGGCAGCATTGGGGTCGGCGTTGACCAGCGCCCGCGCCAGCTCCGCGCGCGCGCCGGCCTCGCAGTGGCGGTGGTAGAGGCTGGCCACCCGGGTAGTGGCCGCCAGCACGGTGCCGGCCGGGATCAGCGTGGTGGCGTCGTAACGCGGATTGAGGTTGCGCAGGGTGCGCATGTAGCCGTCGCGGTTGCCGGTATTGCCAAGGCAGATCGTCAGCTCGTAGATGCTGGCCGGGCGCGCCAGTCGCAGCGGCGCGGCCTGTGCCTCGACCTTGGGGAAGGTCACGCCGAACTGGCGCGGGTGCAGGAAGATCCAGGCCGCGGCGACCACCATCGGCACGTAATCGCGCGTTTCCGGCGGGAACTGGTCGTAGACCGAGGGTTCCCAGAAGCCCGACCCGCCGCTGCCGCGGTGCACCCGCCGCGCGCGTCCCTCGCCGCCGTTGTAGCCGGCCAGCGACAGCTCCACGTCGTTGTTCAGTTCGCGCAGCCGCTCGTTGAGATAGGCGGCGCTGGCCTCGGCGGCCGAACGCGGGTCATAGCGGGTGTCGAAGCCGGTGCCGTCCGGGCCCAGGCCGAAGCGGCGGCCGGTGGCGGGCATGAACTGCATCGGCCCGGCCGCCCCGGCGCGGGAGACTGAATGCACGCGGCCATTGGACTCCTTGGCCAGGATGCCGAACAGCATCGCCTCGGGCAGCGCCCGCTTCTCGAACTCCGGCCACATCAGGTGGCGCATCACCTGGTAGTTCTCGTAGCTGGTCATCAGCTGCGGCCGCATGTCCGTCAGCCAGCGGCGGATGCCGGCCTGGATGGCCGGGTTGTAGCTGACCATGCGGTCGAAGGCGTGGCGGCTGTCATCGCCCAGCAGGCGCGCGGCGCGCACCGCCTCGGGGACGTCGGCGGCCAGGGCGGGGTCGGCCTCCAGCAGCTCGTCCTCGCCGGCCTCCTCCGGGCCGCCCGCGCGCCCATCCACTTCATCCTTGAGCAGCCGCTTGTACCCGGCCAGCAGGTCCGACAACGGACAGCCGCGCTGCTTCACGCAGGCGTCGATCACGTCCTCCATGTCCTCCAGCGCGGCATTGCCCTCCTCGGCACCCCGCGGATCGCCATTGCCCGCCAGTACCAGCGCCGCGCGGAAGCGCGCTTCGGCCTGGTCCATGCGGGCCACGAGGGCGTCGGCGGCGGTCCGGTCGCGCGCGGAGACGCGCTGGGCAAGGGCGGGTGGAACGGCGCAGCACAGCAACAGCAGGGCCAGCAGCGGCCGCGACAGCAAGGTACGGAAGGACATCGGCAACAGGTTCCGGAAGCGCCCCGCAGGGTATCCCCGGCCACGCGGGGGCGGCAACCCGCGGGACGGCTAGAATCCGCCGTATTCCAAGCCACGAGGCCACCATGGACCCGATCCTGCTCGGCAAGGGCATCACCGACGACGTCCCGGTCCAGCTGCAGCCCGGCCTGGCCAACCGGCACGGCCTGGTGGCCGGCGCCACCGGCACCGGGAAGACCGTGACCCTGATGACCCTGGCGGAGGGCTTCTCGCGGATCGGCGTGCCCGTGTTCGTGGCCGATGTGAAGGGCGACGTGGCGGGCCTGGCCGTCGCCGGCGAAGGCGGTGAGAAGCTGGCCACGCGCGCCGCCGCCATCGGCGTGCAGGACTATGCGCCGGCCGCCAGCCCGGTGGTCTTCTGGGACCTGTACGGCAGGCTCGGCCACCCGGTACGGACCACCGTCAGCGAGATGGGCCCGACGCTGCTGGCGCGCATCCTCGAGCTCAACGACACCCAGTCCGGGGTGCTCGAGATCGTGTTCAAGCTGGCCGACGACCGCGGCCTGCTGTTGCTGGACCTTGATGACCTGCGCGCACTGCTCGGCCTGGTGGCCGAAGAGCGCAAGGCCGTCTCCGCCGGGTACGGCCTGGTCAGCGCCCAGACGGTGGCGGCGATCCAGCGCGCGCTGCTGCGCCTGGCCCAGGACGGAGGCGAACAGTTCTTCGGCGAGCCGGCGCTGGAACTGGCCGACCTCATGCGCGTCAACCACGACGGCCGCGGCGTGGTCGGCATCCTGGCCGCCGACCAGCTGATCCTCAAGCCGCGGCTGTACTCGACCTTCCTGCTGTGGCTGCTGGGCGAGCTGTTCGAGACCCTGCCGGAAGTCGGCGACCTGGACAAACCGAAGCTGGCCTTCATCTTCGACGAGGCCCACCTGCTGTTCGACGACGCGCCGCCGGCGTTGCGCCAGCGCATCGAGCAGGTGGTGCGGCTGGTGCGCTCCAAGGGCGTGGGCATCTACTTCTGCTCGCAGTTCCCGGACGACGTGCCGGACACCATCCTCGGCCAGCTCGGCAACCGCGTGCAGCATGCGCTGCGCGCCTATACCCCGCGCGACCAGAAGGCGGTGAGGACCGCCGCCGAGACCTTCGTTCCCAACCCGAAGCTGGACGTGGCCGCCACCCTGCCCCGGCTGGGGACCGGCGAGGCCCTGGTCAGCACCCTGCAGGCGGGAGGCATCCCCTCGCCGGTGCAGGTGACGAAGATCGCGCCGCCGCGCTGCCGCATGGGCGCGATCACCGAGGCAGAACGCGCGAGGGTGCGCGCGGGCAGCCCGGTCGGCACCCGCTACGACAGCCCCGTCAACCGCGAGTCGGCGGCGGAAATGCTGGCGGCGCGGGTGCAGGCCGGCACGCCGGCTGGCACGCCGGCCGCGCAGCAGGATGGCGAAGGCGGCATCGGCCAACGCATCGGCGAGTTCCTGTTCGGCACCAGACGCCGCCAGGGCGTGGTGCAAACGGTGGCCAAGCAGACCGCGCGCAACGTCGGCGGCTCGGTCGGCCGCAGCGTGGGCAGCAGCATCGGCGAATCGGTGGCCGGCAAGGCAGGCAAGAAGTACGGCGGCCAGATCGGCAACCAGATCGTGCGCGGCATCCTCGGCGGCATCTTCGGCCGGCGCTGACTGGCGCGCGGCACATTGCGCGGGGACGGGGCCGGCGCCCCCCCGCATCTCTCCACTCCGCCAGGAACCCAGGATGAGCCTCTCGTTCCACATCGATTTCGACGGGCGCTGCGAAGAAGCCTTCGCCTTCTATGCCGAGCACCTCGGTGGCCGGATCGGCACCGTGCTGCGCGTGGAAGATGCGCCGATGGCGGCACCGTCCGGGCTGCAGGGGCGGCATGTCCTGCATGCCAACATCGGCTTCGACGGGGTCGAGCTGGCCGGCGGGGATGTGGCGCCGGAGCGCTACCGCCCGCCGCAGGGCTTCTGCGTGCTGCTGGGGCTGGCATCGCAGCAGCGGGTCCTGGACTGCTTCCAGGCGCTGCAGGCCGGCGGCCACGCACTGCTGGCACCGCAGCGGACGTTCTGGTCTCCCTGCTATGCCATCGTGGTGGACCGCTTCGGCGTGCCGTGGAAACTCAACTGCGGCGAGTGACGCGGCGGGCCTGCGCGCCCGGACGCGATGGCCGGGCCCGCGCGCGGGATCGCGCCGGCTCCCCGGCCGCGCCACCAGGCGCTAGCATCACGCCCCCCCAGGAACCGTCCATCCGCATGTCACGTTGGCGCCCGCCCCCGGAAAAAAGCACTGCCCTGATCACCCGAAAGGGCCACGACCGGCTCAAGGCCGAGCTGGACGACCTGTGGCGGGTGCAACGACCCGAGGTCGTCAGGGCGCTCGCCGCGGCCGCGGCCGAAGGCGACCGCTCGGAGAACGCGGAGTACACCTACCGCAAGAAGCAGCTCGCCGGCATCGACCGGCGCGTGCGCTACCTGACCAAGCGGCTGCCGGCGCTGAAAGTGGTCGAAACCCCGCCGTCGGACCCGGCGGCGGTGTTTTTCGGCGCGGTGGTGGAACTGGAGCGGGAGGACACTGGCGAGGTGTCGCGCTACCGCATCGTCGGCCCCGACGAGACCGACGCGACGCTGGGCCACATCAGCATCGATTCGCCCATGGCCCGCGCCCTGCTGAAGAAGCGCATCGACGACGAGTTCGAGGTGCAGCTGCCGGGCGGCCCGGCGCGCTTCGCCATCATCGCGGTCGAGTACGGCGCCTGAGCGGCGCCGCGCCTCAGAGCATGCGCAGCGCCAACGGCGAGGTATCGCCGGTTTCGGCGTACTCGACCTCGCCGTAGAGGTCGTGCTCGTCGCTGCCCATGATGCGCACGTCGACGAATTCGCCCGGCTGCAGGCCGGCGTCGCGGCCGTCCTGGATCTGCACGGTGCCGTCGATCTCCGGCGCATCGGCCATCGAGCGGGCGATCGCCAGCTCGCCGTCGACCAGGTCCACCAGGCAGCGCTGTACGGTGCCGACCTTGGCTTCCAGGCGGGCGGCCGAGATCTCGCCCTGGCGCTCCATGAAGCGGGCCAGGCGCTCCTGCTTGACCTCCTCGGGCACGGCACCCGGCAGATCGTTGGCCGCGGCGCCATCGACCGGCGAATAGGCGAACGCGCCGACGCGGTCCAGCTGGGCCTGGTCGAGGAAATCGAGCAGCTGCTCGAACTCCTCCTCGGTCTCGCCCGGGAAGCCGACGATGAAGGTCGAGCGCAGGGTCAGCTCCGGGCACATCGCACGCCAGCGCTGTACCCGCTCCAGGGTCTTGTCCACCGCGCCGGGGCGCTTCATCAGCTTCAGGATCCGCGGGCTGGCGTGCTGGAACGGGATGTCCAGGTAGGGCAGCACCTTGCCCTCGGCCATCAGCGGGATGACGTCGTCCACGTGCGGGTACGGGTAGACGTAGTGCAGCCGGCTCCAGGCATCGAGCTCGGACAGGCCTTCGCAGAGCGCCTTCATCCGGGTCTGGTATTCGCGGCCCCGCCAGGTGCGCGATGCGTATTTCAGGTCCACGCCGTAGGCCGAGGTGTCCTGCGAGACCACCAGCAGCTCACGCACGCCGCCCTTGACCAGCCGCTCGGCCTCGCGCAGCACCTCGTCCACCGGGCGCGACACCAGGTCGCCGCGCATGGACGGGATGATGCAGAAGCTGCAGCGGTGGTTGCAGCCTTCGGAAATCTTCAGGTAGGCGTAGTGGTGCGGCGTCAGCTTCAGGCCGTAGTCCGGCACCAGGTCCACGAACGGGTCGTGCTTCGGAGGCAGCGCGGCATGCACCGCGGCCATGACGCTGGTGTAGTCCTGCGGCCCGGAGACCGAAAGCACGTCCGGGTATTGCGCACGGATCAGCTCGCTGCGCTTGCCCAGGCACCCGGTGACGATGACCTTGCCGTTCTCGTTCATCGCCTCGCCGATGGCGTCCAGCGACTCAGCCACGGCCGAATCGATGAAGCCGCAGGTGTTGACCACCACCACGTCGGCGTCGTCGTAGCTGGGGACGAGGTCGTAGCCTTCCACCCGCAGCTGGGTGAGGATGCGCTCGGAATCGACCAGGGCCTTCGGGCAGCCGAGGCTGACGAAGCCGACCTTGGGGTTTTGCAGGGACATGGAATGCTCGGGAGAACGGGCGGGCGCCCGCCAGGTGGGGGCGCGCAAGGCGCGCGATTATACCTCCCTGAAGGCGGGGCCCCGGATCCGGCCCGGGTGCCCCCCCCCACGGCGAAGACACAGGGCCCACCCGACGGCGCCGCATAATGCCTTCCCCTCCGCCGAAGGAACGCGCCATGGGCCAGTGGATCCAGCTCCAGACCCCCGCCAGCACGGTCGCCACCTGGCAGGCCGGCCCGCCCGCCGCGCCGCGTGGCGGCGTGGTGCTCATCCAGGAGATCTTCGGGGTGAACCCGCACATGCGCGCGGTCGCCGATGACTTCGTGGCCGAAGGCTACGCCGTGCTGGCGCCGGCCTTCTTCGATCCGGTCGAGCCCGGGGTGGAGCTGGGCTACGACCAGGCCGGCTTCGCCCGCGGCCGGCACCTGGCGGGTGAGCTGGGCTTCGAACGCGCGCTTTCGATCGTGGCCGCCGCCGCCGCAAGGCTGCAGGCGCACCTGGATGCGTTTCCCACCCCGCACCGCGTGGGTACCGTCGGCTACTGCTGGGGCGGCACCGTCGCCATGCTCGCGGCGCTGCGGCTGGGCCTGCCCTCGGTCAGCTACTACGGTGCCCGCAACGCCGCCTTCCTGGACGACCCGGCCCTGGTGGCCAGCCCCGCGGCCCCCGTGATGTTCCATTTCGGCGAACAGGACACCTCGATCCCGGCGGACGCGGTCGACGCGCACCGGCGCGCGCTGCCGGGGATGGCGGTCCACACCTACCCGGCCGGCCATGCCTTCAATCGGGACGTGGACCCGTCCGCCTACGACAAACCCAGCGCACGCCTGGCCCGTGAGCGCACCCTCGCCTTCCTGGACGGATGCCTGCAATGAGCCTTTTCGACCTCGACCCGCGCCTGGCCGCCGACACCGCGTTCGTCGCCGACGGTCCGCTCTCGCAGGTGCGACTGATGGACGACACCCGCTTCCCGTGGCTGGTGCTGGTGCCGCGGGTGGAGGGGGCCAGCGAGTGGATCGACCTGGACGGCAGCCAGCAGCGCCTGCTGCTGGCCGAGATCAACCGCGCAAGCCAGTTGCTGCGCGCGGTCCCGGGCGTGGAAAAGCTCAACATCGGCGCGCTGGGGAATATCGTCGCGCAGTTGCACATCCACCTGGTGGGGCGGCACCGCGAGGACGCGGCCTGGCCCGGGCCGGTGTGGGGCAGCGGCAGCGCGCAGCGGCACACCGCCGAGGCGCTGGCCGCCGCTGCCGCGCAGTGGCGATCGCGGCTAGGATAGGCACCCCTTTCCAGCCGGTTCCGCCCCATGGGTTCCAACGTGTTCGCCGCCCTTGTCCTGATCGGCGTGGGCCTGTTCTTCCTGGCCCGCAACCTGGGCTGGATCGACACCGGGCTGGGCCACCTGCTGGCCACCTGGTGGCCGGCGCTGCTGGTGGCGGTGGGCGTGGCCATGCTGCTCAAGCGCAAGTAGCCCACGGCTCCGGGCGGGCGACCCGAAGAAGTTGACTTCCGGCACCTGACCGCGCGGGTCGCGGGGCGGATCATCGCCCCACACCCTCCCGAGGACGCCACCATGCATCGCCGCCTGATCCCTGCCCTGGTCCTGATCGTGCTGGGCTGCCTGTTCCTGCTCGACAACCTCGGCGCGGACATCGACGCCGGCCGCCTGCTGGCGACGTGGTGGCCGCTGGCGCTGATCGCCGCCGGCCTGGCGCGGCTGGCCCCGGCCAGCGGCACCGCCCGCGCGGGCTGATTGGCGCAGCGACGCCGGCCCCACGAACGCCAAGGGCGCGGAAATCCGCGCCCTTGGCCGTGCCGTGCCGCCGCCGCTTCAGGTGCGCGGCAGGGTGACGCCGGTCTGTCCCTGGTACTTGCCGCCACGGTCCCGGTACGAGGTCTCGCACACGTCGTCGGCGTCTGACTGGAAGAACAGCATCTGGGCTACGCCCTCGTTGGCGTAGATGCGCGCCGGCAGCGGCGTGGTGTTGGAGAACTCCAGGGTCACGTGCCCTTCCCATTCCGGCTCGAGCGGGGTGACGTTGACGATGATCCCGCAGCGGGCATACGTGCTCTTGCCCAGGCATACCACCAGCACGTCGCGCGGGATGCGGAAATACTCGACCGTGCGCGCCAGCGCGAAGGAGTTGGGCGGGATGATGCATTCGTCCCCCACCACGTCGACGAAGCTCTTCGGATCGAAGTGCTTGGGATCGACGATGGTGGAGTTGATGTTGGTGAACACCTTGAACTCGCGCGAGCAGCGCACGTCGTAGCCATAGCTGGAAGTGCCGTAACTGACGATGCGCTCGCCATTGGCCTGCTTGACCTGCCCGGCCTCGAACGGCTCGATCATGCCGTTGGGCTGCTCGGACATGCGGCGGATCCAGCGGTCGCTCTTGATGCTCATGCGGTGATTCCTCGGGCGCCACCGCCCGTGCGCCGGCGATTGTAGGGTGCCAGCCGCGACGGCGACAGGCCGCCGCCGGCACGGGCGCCGCGGTGACGCCGGCGCCGGGCGGGCGATCAGGCCAGGGTCGCGCTGATCGGGATCGATGCGCGCGGGCGCCGGGCCAGCTGCGTCGCCATCGCCTGGGCGGCCGCCAGGTAGGCCAGCGCGGGCGCCGAACCGGGCGCTGCCGCCACCACCGGGGCACCTGCATCGCCCTGCTCGCGGATCCGCAGGTCCAGCGGCAGCGCGCCCAGCAACGGCACGCCGTAGCGCTCGGCCATCGCCTGGCCGCCGCCCTGGCCGAACAGGTGCTCGGCGTGGCCGCAGTTGCCGCAGACATGCACGGCCATGTTCTCGACGATGCCCAGCACCGGCACGTCCACCTTCGCGAACATCGCCACGGCCTTGCGCGCATCGAGGGTGGCGATCTCCTGCGGCGTGGTCACGATCACCGCACCGGCCACCGGGATCTTCTGGGCCAGCGTCAGCTGGATGTCGCCGGTGCCGGGCGGCAGATCCACCAGCAGGTAGTCCAGGTCGCCCCACCGCGTGTCGGTGAACAGCTGCATCAGCGCCGAGGTGGCCATCGGCCCGCGCCAGATCATCGGCGTGTCCTGGTCCACCAGCAGGCCGATGGACATCGCCTCGATGCCGAACGCGCGCATCGGCTCGATCGACTTGCCGTCCGGGCTGTCCGGGCGGCCGGAAAGCCCGAGCATCGCCGGCACGCTCGGGCCGTACACATCGGCGTCCAGCACGCCCACGCGCGCGCCGAGCGCCTGCAGCGCCAGCGCCAGGTTCACCGCGGTGGTGGATTTGCCCACCCCGCCCTTGCCGGACCCCACCGCGATGACATTGCGGATGCGCGGGTGCGGCGCCAGCCCGCCCTGCACGCCGTGCGCGGCGATCCGGGCGCGCAGCTGGAATCCGGCCAGCGGCTGCCCCCCCAGTGCGGCGGATGCGCGCTCCCGCACCTGCTCGGCCCATGCGGGGGCGAATGGAAATCCGGCCACGCCGTCAAGCCGGATTCCGCCCGACACGGAGCTGGCATCCCAGCGGACCACGTTCCCCCCGAGCGTGCCGTTGCCGGCCGGATCTTCAAGCGTAGCAAGGGTTTGGGATACGGACTGGGAGCTTGTCATGGGCAAACCGACTCATGTTGGGAGGTAATTGTTGCAACTGATGCACGCGTAATTAAAACCGTGTTAAGGTCCAAGACAGGTCGCGTTGTGACCTCATTCAGCTAGGTGGCGCACGGACGCGCGGTACCGGTTTCAAGAACAACTTCGCAAAGGGGACTCCCACGCATGAACGATCGTTTCGAACCCAAGCGCAGCCGGCTGACCGCCGCCCTGCTCACCTCGCTGATGCTGCCGGCCGGCCTGGCCGTCGCGCAGGAGCAGCAGGATAACGAAGCGGCCCCCGCCGCCGCTGCCCCGGCTTCCAGCGCCACCAACCTCGACCGCGTTTCGGTCGTCGGTTCGCGCATCAAGCGCGCCGAGATCGAAGGCCCGGCCCCGGTCACCGTGATCACCCGCGCCGATATCGACCGCTAAGGATTCCAGACCGTCGGCGACATGCTGCAGACCCTGAGCCAGAACACCAGCAGCTCGTTCACCGGCGACCTGGGCGTGACCGGCTTCACCCCGAATGCCCAGGTGGTCAACCTGCGCAACCTGGGCCCGGGCTACACCCTGACCCTGATCAACGGCCGCCGTCCCCCGCAGTACCCGCAGCCGTACAACCGCGACAACAACGTGGTCAACATCGCCGCGATCCCGACCTCGATCGTCGAGCGCATCGAAGTGCTGACCGGCGGCGCCTCGGCCATCTACGGCTCCGACGCGGTCGCCGGCGTGGTCAACATCGTCCTGAAGGAGAACTTCGACGGCAACTACGCCAAGCTGACCGTCGGCACCACCGAGGAAGGCGGTGGCGACTCGGTCGACTTCGAAGTGACCGGCGGCAAGACCGGCGACCGCTGGAGCGCCGTGTGGGCCTTCCAGTACGGCAACCGCGAGCCGGTGTTCGCCAGCCAGCGCGACGCGCTGTCCGACAACCGCAACGGGCCGCTGGGCGACCTGGCCAACCCCTCGCTGTCGCACATCGCCATCCGTGGCGCCAACGTCGGCGACGGCGCGGTCGGCACCAACGCCTTCTTCCCGGGCGCCGCCGCGTGCGAAGCGATGAACATGGTCGCCTTCGACCACCCGACCCGCGGCGAGATCTGCGGCGCGTTCGACACCTCCGCCTCGCGTTCGATCTCCAACAAGCGCCAGTTCTACTCCGCGTACGGCTACGGCACCTTCGACGTGACCGACACCACGCGCCTGTTCGCCAGCGCCAACTACTACTCGACCAAGGCCAAGTCCAGCGGCGGCACCGAGTTCTGGGGCACCAGCGGCGACCAGTTCAACCGCACCTCCGCCGGTGGCACCTCGGTCTACTACTACGACACCACGGCTGAGAACTTCCTGCAGCTGCAGCGCATCTTCACCCCGGGCGAGCTCGGCGGCCCCGAGGCGGCCAGCACCATTTTCGACGAATCGATGTACGACGTCGCCTTCGGTGCCCAGGGCATGTTCGGCGAGCGCTTCGACTGGGAAGCCAGCGCCAACTACGGCAAGTACGAGTACGAGGCCGACCGCCCGCGCCTGCTGGCCAAGGCCGTGCACGACTACTTCCTCGGCGAGCGCCTGGGCTACGTGAGCGGTTACGCCGCCCACACGCTCAACCTCGAGCGCTGGAACGCGCCGATCACCCCGGAGATCTACCGCTCGTTCGCCACGCGCGTGGTCAACCGCGGTGAGACCACCACCGCCAACGCCAACTTCAACGTCAGCGGCGACCTGTTCGAGCTGCCGGCCGGTGCCGTGGGCTTCGCCGGCGTGCTGGAGTGGAACCGCCAGACCACCGACCTGGTCAGCGACCCGCGCACCGACCAGCTGCGTCCGCTGGACGACCAGACGATCTACAACCTGACCAGCTCCGGCGAAACCCACGGCGAGCGTGACCGCTACGCCATCGGCGCCGAGTTCCGCGTGCCGATCCTGGACAGCCTGAGCGCCCAGGTCGCGGCCCGCTGGGACAAGTACGACGACATCTCCAGCGTCGACGCGGCCACCACGTACAACTTCGGCCTGGAGTGGCGTCCGGTCGACTCGCTGCTGGTCCGCGGCTCGTATGCCACCAGCTTCCGCGCCCCGGACATGCAGCTGGTGTACGCCGAAGGCGCCGCCTCGTACGCATCGATCCTGGACGAGTACGCCTGCCGCGCCGGCGTGGGCACGGGGGCCACCCAGGGCCCGCGTACCCGCACCCAGTGCAACACCTCCGGCGACCCGACCATCTACCAGGCCCAGACCCTCATCGCCGGCAACCCCGGCCTGAAGGAGGAAGAGGGCGAGTCGTGGAGCGCGGGCTTCGTGTGGGACATCATCGACGACATGTCGCTGTCGGTTGACTGGTACCGCATCCGCCTGGAGGACGCCGCCTCGCAGTTCAGCTCCTCCACCCTGCTGTCCCAGGAAGCGGCCTGCCGCATCGGCAGCTACGCCGACGGCTCGGCCCCGCCGAGCGCCGCCTTCTGCGACAACCTGTACCAGCTGATCACCCGCATCGACGCCCCGGGCACCCCGGACAACCTGCGCGTCCAGCGGATCAACAACTCGTACATCAACACCGCGCTGCAGGACACCACCGGCGTCGATGCGACCTATCGCTACCGGCTGGATACCGACCGCCTGGGCCGCTTCACCTTCGACGTGGCCTACTCGCTGCTGCTGAGCAACGAGTACAAGCAGGTGGTCGAGGATGACCTGGAGGACTACCGCGACCTGCCGCCGAGCCAGAACTACTGGTACCCGGAGCGCAGCCGCGTGCGTGGCAGCGTGAACTGGACCTACAACGACTGGTCCACCACCGTGTTCGGCACCCGCCTGGGTTCGGCCTGGTCCGAGGCCGAGGTGGCCGGCCAGAACGCGGCCGGCGGCACCTACGGCCCGCGCCTGCAGCCGTACATGATCTACAACCTGAGCGTGGCCAAGAAGTTCGGCCCGAACGTCACCGCCCAGGTGCAGGTCATCAACGTGCTGGACAACCAGTACCGCGAGGACAACAGCTACACCGCGTATCCGTTCTTCAATCCGTGGCTGGGCGCCGATCCGCTGGGTCGCCGCTTCTACGTCAGCGTCGGTTACCGCTTCTGATCCATGCGGTAGCACTGCTGCACAACGGAAAAGCCCGGTGAAAGCCGGGCTTTTCTCTGCCAAGCCATCTGCAACAAGGACATGCGATGAAAACCATGCGTTACGCGCTGCTCTCCCTGGCCCTGGCCTGCGGCACCGCGCACGCCGCCGCGCAGCTGCCGGTGGAAGCGTTCGTCAAGCACCCGCTCTACGGCACGGCCAAGATCTCGCCCAACGGAGAGTACTTGGCGATCACCGTCGACCACGGCGACCAGGACGTGCTCACGATCATGCGCACCTCCGACCTGAAGATCCTCAAGGTCAACCAGTTGCCGGACAAGAAGAGCGTCGGCGAGTTCCACTGGGTCAGCCCCGAGCGGATCATGTTCAACGCGGTCCGCAAGATGGGCGGCTACGCCCAGCCGTTCATGACCGGCGAATGGTTCGCGGTCAACGCCGACGGCACCCAGGCGCGCCCGCTGATCTTCTATGGCACCCGCGATGCCACCCAGCGTTCCAAGGCCGCCGGCAGCCAGCGCTTCAGCCTGGTGGATACGCTCAAGGACGATGACGTCAACGTGGTGATGCGCGCCACCTCCGAGCGCTCCTCCGAGGGCGTCGGCACCCAGCTGGTGATGCTCGACACGGTGAGCGGCCGCCGCACGCCGATGGCGCGTGCGCCGAAGGAGAACTGCAACATCGTGCTGGACGCGGCGAAGGAGCCGCGCTTCTCGGTGTGCTCCTCCAGCCGCGACGAGGAGGGCGAGTACGACGAGCGCACCGAGCTGTACCGCCGCGACGGCCGCGACTGGACCCTGGTGAACGCATCCAAGACCGCCGGCAAGCACCTCTGGGTGGTCCGCGCCACCGAGGACGGCACCGTCTACGCGCTGGAAAGCGACAACAAGGCTCCCGGCGCGATCGGCACCCTGGACGTGGGCACCGGCGAGTTCACCCGCCTGCACCAGGACAGCGTCGCCGACATCTCCGACTACATCTGGTCCACCGACGACAAGACCCTGGTCGGCGTCGTCACCGAGGCCGGTGCGCCGCAGGTGCAGATGATCGACGAGTCGCACCCGGATGCGCAGCTCTACACCTCGCTGGCCAGTGCATTCCCCGGAGAGATCGTGGATTTCTCCAGCCACACCCGCGATGGCCGCAAGATCATCGTCTCGGTGGCCAGCGACAGCAATCCGGGCGAGCTGTACCTGTACGACCGCGACACCGGACAGGCGCGCTTCCTGATGGAGCGCCGCCCGCAGCTGGACAAGAAGAAGATGGCCTCGGTCAAGCCCTTCAGCTTCACCAGCAGCGACGGAATGCGGGTGCACGGCTACCTGACCGTTCCCAACGGCTCGGACGGCCGCAACCTGCCGATGATCGTCAATCCCCATGGCGGCCCGATCGGTCCGCGCGACAACTGGACCTTCAATTGGGAGACCCAGCTGCTGGCCAGCCGCGGCTACGCCGTGCTGCAGGTCAACTACCGCGGCTCCGGCGGCTACGGCCAGGGCTTCCAGGACGCCGGCCACCAGCAGTGGGGCCAGGGGATCCAGAACGACATCATCGAGGCCACCCGCTGGGCCATCAGCAATGGCCATGCCGACAAGGACCGCATCTGCATCTACGGCGGCAGCTTCGGCGGCTACTCCTCGCTGATGGCGCCGATCCGCGCCCCCGGGCTGTTCCAGTGCACCTTCGGCTACGTCGGCGTGTACGACGTGGACATGATGTTCAAGAAGGGCGACATCCCGCAGCGTGACTCGGGCCTGCGCTACCTGCGCCGCACCCATGGCACCGACCCGGCGGTGTGGGCGCAGAACTCGCCGGCACGCCGCGCCGCCGAGGTCCGGATCCCCGTGTACCTGGCCGCAGGCGCGCGCGACGAGCGCACGCCGCCGGAGCAGACCGAGCTGATGGACCGCATGCTGCGCCAGGCAGGCAATCCGCCGGAGGGCATGATCATCCAGTCCGGCGAGATGCACGGCTTCTACGACGTGCAGAACCGGATCAGGCTCTACACCACGATGCTGGATTTCTTCGGTCGCCACATCGGCGGGCGCGCCACCGTCAGCGCGCCTGCGCGCGCGGACTGACCTGCGTGTACGGCGGCGGCCGGGGAACCGGCCGCCGCCGTTGGATGCAATGACCAATGGCGGTGGAACCGCATGCAGGGGCGCTGCCACAATGGCCGCTCCTTCGCAGGTATGGAAACCCGTCATGAAGAGCATGCTGCTGGCCGGAATGGTCGGCTTCGCCCTGTTGTCCACGATTCCCGCGCCGGCGGCCCTGGCCGCCGGCCAGGACACCTCCGCGCCCGATCCGGCCAAGGACCCGATGCTGCTCAGCGGCGGCTTCCTCTCTGGCCATCCGGACCTGCGTTACCGCATGCACGGCCAGGCCGAGCTCGAGCAGGGCCGGCACGAGGATGCCTTCAGTTTCTTCCGTCGCGCCGCCTGGTATGGCGACAAGGCCTCCCAGGGCATGGTCGCGGAGATGCTGTGGAACGGCCAGGGCACCCCACGCGACCGTGCACTCGCCTACGCATGGATGGACCTGGCCGCCGAGCGCGGCTATTACGGCTTCGCGCTGCTGCGCGAGCGCTACTGGGATGCGCTGACCGAAGAGGAGCGCGCCCGTGCGCTGGAGGTCGGCGGCGAGGTGTATGCCAGTTACGGCGACGCGGTGGCCGAGCCGCGCCTGGCCACGGCCCTGCGCCGCGCGCGCCGCAGCGGCACCGGCAGCCGCACCGGCTTCGCCGGCAACGTCAAGATCAACGTGCCCGGTCCCGGCGGCGAGCACATCACCATCGATGCGGCCAAGTTCTACGACGACCGCTACTGGGATCCGAAGCAGTACCGGGCCTGGCAGGACACGGTGTGGACCCATCCGGCGCGCGTGGGCAAGGTGTCCGTCGGCGAGGTGGAACAGGTGCAGTCGCGGATCCCCGCGGCCACGCCGAAGCCGGACGCCGAAGAGCCGCGCACCCCCGAGCGTGACGATGCTGAACTGCTCGACCACTGACCGTACGCAAGCGTAGGCAGGCACCGGCGGCTGCGCTAGAGTGCCTCCACGGCCCGGCCGCGAGTGGCCGGGCTCCCACATCCTGGAGGGGATATGCGCAGCACCCGATCGTTCCTTGCCACCCTGCTGCTGCCGGCCGCCCTGCTGGTGGCCGGCGCCGCGTCCGCCGCCGATCCGGCGGTGGGCCGCTGGAAGACCATCGACGGCGATACGGGCAAGCCGAAGTCCTACGTCGAGATCACCCAGGCCGCCAACGGCACGCTCAGCGGCCGCATCGTCGAGCTGATCAATCCCAGCAGGCCCAACCCGACCTGCGACAAGTGCAAGGACGACCGCAAGGGCAAGCCGATCACCGGGATGGAGATCATCCGCGGCATGAAGGCCGAGGGCGGCGGCAACTACGCCGGCGGCACCATCCTCAAGCCGGACGAGGGCAAGGTCTACAAGTCCAAGATGACCCTGGTCGAAGGCGGGAAGAAGCTGGAGGTGTCCGGTTGCGTGGCCTTCATCTGCAAGTCGCAGGTGTGGGAACGGCAGTA
>JBQGEI010000241.1:0-3460 GCA_052039535.1 Pseudoxanthomonas sp. | reverse complement strand
TCGGCGGTGTTCACCGAGTACGTGGCCCAGCTGGTGTCCGGCGGCTATTCGCTGGAGTACTTCATCGAGGGCGGGCGCTCGCGCACCGGCCGGCTGCTGCAGCCCAAGGGCGGCATGATCGCCATGACCGTGCGCGCCTACCTGCGCCAGCCGACCCGGCCGGTGCTGTTCCAGCCGGTCTACATCGGCTACGAGAAGCTGATGGAGGGCAACAGCTACCTGGACGAGCTCTCCGGCAAGCCCAAGGAGAAGGAATCGATCTGGTCGCTGCTGTGGGGCATCCCCAAGGTGCTGCGGCAGAACTTCGGCCAGGTGGTGGTGAATTTCGGCGAGCCGATCCGGCTGGGCGAGGTCCTGGCCGAGCACGCACCGGGCTGGGACGGCCGGCCGCTGCAGGAGGACGAGAAGCCCTCGTGGCTGGCCGACACCGTGGACGTGCTGGCGCAGAAGATCCAGGTGCATGTCAACGGCGCCGCCGACGTCAACCCGATCAACCTGCTGGCGCTGGCGATCCTGTCCACCCCCAAGCATGCGATGGGCGAACGCGACCTGCTGGCGCAGATCGGCCTGGCCAAGACCCTGCTGGAGGAGATGCCCTACTCCGACCGCACCACGGTCACCCCGCACACGCCGGAGGAGATCATCGCCCACGGCGAGGAGATCGGCGTGCTGCAGCGCATCCCGCATCCGCTGGGCGACGTGCTCAGCGTCGATGGCGACACCGCGGTACTGCTGTCGTACTTCCGCAACAACGTGGTGCACCTGTTCACCGCCTCGTCGTGGATCGCCTGCTGCTTCCAGCACAACCGCCGGATGAGCCGGCGCACCCTGGTGCGGCTGGGCCGCACGGTGTATCCGTTCCTGCAGGCCGAACTGTTCCTGCCGTGGACCGAGGACGGCTTCGCCGAGCGGGTGGACCGCATCGCCGACGTGTTCGTGCGCGAGGGCCTGCTCCAGCAGATCAACGACGAGGACGGCGGCATCCTGCAGCGCAACCAGGGCCAGAGCGACGAGGTGTTCCGCCTGCGCGCCATCGGCCACACCCTGCAGCAGGCGTTCGAGCGCTATTACATCGCCATCTCGGTGCTGGTGAAGAACGGCCCCGGCACGCTTGGCGCGGCCGAGCTGGAAAGCCTGTGCCAGCTGGCGGCCCAGCGGCTGAGCCTGCTGTACGCGCCGGCGGCGCCGGAGTTCTTCGACCGCAGCCTGTTCCGCGGCTTCATCCAGAAATTGCGCGAGATGCGCCTGGTGTGGCCGGACCAGAACAGCAAGCTGCTGTTCGACGACCGGCTTGATGCCTGGGCCAAGGACGCCAAGCTGATCCTGGGCCGCGAGCTGCGCCACACCATCGAGCGGGTCAGTCCGGAGGCCGCCCGGCCGGCCGAGTCCGAGGTGCCGCCGGCCGACTGAGTCCGGCGCGCCGCCGGAAAAGGCACGGCGCCGCCGCGGTCCTTCGCGGCGACGCCATCCCCCGGACCTCCCTGTCCTACCAGCTCCAGCGGAGGCCGACCCGGGCGTTGAAGCCCTCGCTGCCTCCGCCGAAGTCGGTTCCTGCCCGCAGGAACAGCTGCGCGTTGCCGGCCATCAGGGTCAGCGACGCCTCGGCACGGCCGTAGTCGCCATGCGGGGTGTCGACCGCCGCGTGGCCCTGGCCCCCCAGCCACAGCACGGTGCGGTTCTCGCCCTTGCGCTCGTCCACCGCGTACACGCCCAGGCTCGGCACCAGGGTCGCGCCGCTCACCTCGCCACTGCCGCCCAGGCGCACGCCGACCCGGGTCTGCAGGCTGGTGGCCGTGTCGAACTCCGCCTCGACCAGCGCCGACTCGAAGTCATCCACGCCGGTGCGGACCCAGCTGGCGCCGACCACCGGCTCCAGCCACAGGCGCTCCCCGAAGCGCAGGCCGGCATCGATGCGGGCGCCGTAGGACGCCCCTTCGATGCGGCCGCCGAGCCCGGCCTGGCTGCTACGCAGCTCGCCCTTGAAGTGGTCGATCTTGGCCAGGCCGTGGACGAAGAAGCGCCCGGTGACATGGCTGCCATAGACGCCCAGGTTGGCGCCGTCCAGGTCGTAGCGGCCGCCGTCGCCGGCGAAGCCCAGCTCGTAGCGGGTATGGCCTGCGGTCACGCCGAACATCGACTGGCGCCCGTCCTCGCCCCAGATGCGGTCGTAGCCTGCCTGCACGCCGTTCCAGCTGCTGTCGGTGGACATGTCGCGCTCGACGGTGCCGCCCCCGAGGTCGAAGCGGCCGCGGTTCTCGAAATCCAGTCCGCCGGCGTGGCCCTCCAGCCACACGCCGTTGCCACTGCCCATGCCCATCGCGGCACCATCGCGCGCCGCCAGCATGCGTGCCGCCCAGGCGTCGCCGGACTTGGCCCAGAAATCCTGGCCTGCCAACGCCGCCTTGATCAGCTCGAACGAGGCGCTGCCGGGCAGGGCCTTGACCACGAAGCGGCCCGTCGCCGGGTCGAACTCCAGGTCGTAGGCCACCAGGCCGCCGCCGGCCAGGCCCAGGTCCATGGAGAACTCGCTGCCGGTCAGCGGCTGCCCGGACTCGATGATCGAGATGCCCTCCAGGTCGAAGCCGGGGCCGCTGGAAGCGTCGTTGACCTGCAGCCGGGTGGTTCCTTCCACCTTGCCCAGGGCCAGGGTGTCGCTGCTGCCGGTGGCGAAGTCCACGTCCACCCGCACCACGCTGCCGCTGCCGCCGACGAAGGTGGTGCCCGGCATTTCCAGGCGGTCGCCGCTGCGGCCGTTGGCCAGGTCCATGGTGCCTTCGTTGACGAAGGTGCCGAGGTTGGCGAGCGTGGTCGTGCCGACGGCCGTGGCGGCGAACAGGCCGGTGTTGACCAGGCGGTCGCTGCCGGCACCGAAGTCGCTGGTGCCGCTGGCCATCCAGGTGCCGATGTTGTTGAACACGTCGTTGCCATCGGTCAGGCGGATCGAGCCGATGATCGTGTTGCTGTGGTTGTTGACCGTCGCCGCGCCGCCGCTGACCACCAGCGCATCACCACCGGCGCCGATGATCTCGCCGTTGATGTTGATGGTGCTGCCCGAAAGCGAGTGCAGGCGCACGCCGCCTTCGACCGCGCTGCCGGCGCCCACCTCCAGCAGGATCGAACCGGCCGCCGCCGAGGCGTCGATCGCCCAGGACTGCGCCGAACGCACGTCGCCGGTGGCGCGGATGGAGACGTCGCCGGTTTCGGCCACGGCCGCGACCGCCACGGCGGCCGCACCGGTCACATCCACCCCACCGGTGGCGATGTCGATGTCCCCGCCGCTGCTCTGCGCGCGGATGCCATGGGCGCCCTCGCCGGCCGTTTCCACGCCGGTGGCGGCCACCGAGATGTCGCCGCCGGCAGACGCGTCGATGCCCACCGCGCCTTCGCCGGCGGTGGTCACCTGCCCGGCCTGGACTTCGACCGCATCGGCGTTGGAGATCGCGAGGATGCCGACCGCCCC
>JBQGEI010000240.1:0-3338 GCA_052039535.1 Pseudoxanthomonas sp. | reverse complement strand
GAGACCAGCATGTGCGCCAGCGCGGTGCGCACGGTCGCGGCGAAGTCGCGGCCCTGCTCCGGCAGCTGCAGCTCCACCTGGCCCAGCAGCTCCTGCCAGCGCGCCGTGGTTTCCTCCGCGGCATGCGCAGCGTCGAAACCGGGCGCCGGCGCGGCCTCGCCATCCAGCGGCGCGACCAGCGCCACCTCGCGTTCCTCCCCGGGTGCCAGGCGCCAGCGGTACAGCAGCATGCCCGAGGCCAGGCCGGCCGGATCCTCGACCGTGGTGTCCTGCGGAAGGTCGCCCCCAGCCAGGCGCTGCACGTCCAGGCCGGCATCGAATGCAGTGGCGAAGGCCTGGTCCGGTGCCGGCATGGCATAGATCCGCGGCTTTCCGTCCACCTTCACCGTGGCCCCTTCGATGGCCAGCGAGCGGATCGGGCTGACACCCCCGATGGTGTTCAGGAACTGCGCAGGCGGGTTCACCTGCATCGGCCGCACTGCCAGCGCCAGCACGTACTGGCGCGGGTACGGGTGCGGGTTGCGCAGGCGGTAGCGGGCGACCACGCGCGAGTCGCCGGCGCTGCCGTGGGCAAAGGCCGACACACGCAGCGCGGGCGCATCGCCATCGTCTGCTGCAGTCCACTCAACCTCCGGCATCGGCAGGCCGTCACCCGGCAAGCGCTGAACCGGCTCCACATCGGCCCAGGTGACCAGGCGGCCACCGTCCATCACGAACGGTTCGATGCTGAAGCCACCCCGCGACAGCTCGACCGCGCCATCCTCGCCGACCAGGCCCTGCTGGTGGCCGCCGTCGACGCCGATGATGGTCCAGTACGGCTGCTCGCCACTGAAGCCGCGCGGCAGCCAACCGCGTGGCAGCTCGTGCGCCAGGGCCTTGATGAAGTCGTTGGGATGCGCCGAGAAGCCGAGCGGCTGCACCTGGGCCTCGGCCAGCGCATAGCGTCCGCCTTCAAGGCGCAGCGCGATGCGGCGCGCCTCCGATTCGGGCAGGGAAAGCCAGTCGCTGGCGCCGCCACCCTGCTCGACGGTGCGCGCCGGGCGCCACTGGCCGTCGGGATCTTCCAGTTCCACCACGTAACGCCGCGGACGCTGGCGGGCATCGGCCCAGCGCAGGACCAGGCCACCGAACTCGCGCTGCCGGCCCAGGTCCAGCACCACGCTCTGGCGGCCACTGGCGTTCCACGCCGTGGCGCGGTCGCCGTCGATCACGCGCGATGCGCTGCCTGCTGCCGCGCTGGCCTCGACCGCCACCGCGGCCGGGGGCGCACCAGGCTCCGCCGGCAGCGGCTCCAGCGACAACTCGTCGAAGCACACGCTGCCGCGCCCACCGGCGTTGTTGTAGATCGTGAACTCGAGCTTCTGGCTGCGGCGCAGGACCTTGTCGGGGTCCGGCCCCCAGGCCTTGTCGATATGCCGGGTGCGGTAGCGCACCTCGGTCCACCCGGTGGGGAACCCGTAGCGCGGGCGGTTCACCCACCACACGTTGTCGCCGCTGGCGTCGACCAGCTTGAACTGCAGGTCATTGGCCGGCGAGTCGCCGCGCATGCGGAAGGAGAAGCGGTAGTTCTCCGGGTACTCCAGTGGCAGGTCGCGCTGGATGCCTGCGTAGCCGGACACGCCGTTGAAGTCATAGTCCAGGCACAGCGCCCCGCCCTGCACGCCCTCGACCCGGCGGATCGAACCGCTGACCTGGTCGGAGACGACCACCCGCCACGGCGCCGGATCCTCGAAGCCGTCCAGGACCTGCGGGGCGGCCATGGCTGGCGGACTTCCGGCGATGCACAGAAGCAGAGCGGTACCCGCGGCCCGGGGCGCGCAGCGGACGCAGCCTGTTCCCCCCGGGCGAAACCGTGCGCGCCACGGACGGCGCGCCCGAGCCTCCATGGAAGGATCCACGGCGTGTTCCGCGCAAGGGGGACCGGCTGCGTCTGCAACGGAAACGCGCGCCTCCTCGCTCGCGATCGCGCGATACCGGTTGGCGAGTCGCATGGTTCCTCCTATCCCTTGACGCTGCCCAGCAGCAGGCCCTGGATGTAGTAGCGCTGCAGCAGCAGGAACAGCAGCAGCACCGGCAGCACGGTGACCACGGCGCCGGCCATCATCATCTCCACGTCCATGATGTGCTCGCGCGAGAGCGTCGCCAGGGCCACCGGCAGGGTGTAGTGCTCCTGGTCGGCAAGCACGATCAACGGCCACATGAAGTCGTTCCACGCCGCCATGAAGGAGAAGATCGCCAAGGTGACCAGCACCGGCTTGAGCATGGGCAGGACGATGGAGAAGAAGATCCGCCCCTCCCCCGCCCCGTCCATGCGCGCCGCTTCCAGCAGCTCATCCGGGATCGAGCGGGCGTACTGGCGCACCAGGAAGATGCCGAACACGCTGGCCAACGCCGGGACCACCACGCCGCCGTAGGTGTTCACCAGGCCGAGCTGCTTCATCAGCAGGAACAGCGGCAGCATCGCCACCTGGGCAGGCACCACCAGGGCGGCAAGCAGCAGCTGGAACAGCCGCTCGCGCCCGCGGAACCGCAACTTGGCGAAGGCATAGCCGGCCAGGGTGTTCACCAGCAACGAGCCGGCGGTGATGGCACCGGCCACCAGCAGGCTGTTGGCGAAGTTGCGCGCCATTCCGGTGCGCGCAAGCAGGGCGTGGTAATTCAGCCCGGTGGGCGCGGAAGGCAGCAGTGGCGGCGGGAAGGCGCTGGCCTCCCCGGCGGGCATCAGCGATACCGACACCATCCACAGCAGCGGCGCCAGGCTGACCATCGCCAGCGCCAGCAGCGCGCCATTGACCAGCAGCGCCTGCAGCCGCGACTGCCCGACCTCCCGCCCCACGGCGCTCATACCAGCCCCTTCCTGCGACCCAGGCGCAGGATCACCGTGGTCGCCGCCAGGATCACCAGGAAAAGCAGGAAGGCCACTGCCGAGGCCCGGCCCAGGTTCCACCACTTGAAGCCTTCCTCGAACATGAAATACAGCACGCTGACCGTGCTCTGCAGCGGATCGCCGCGGGTCATCACGTAAGGTTCGGCGAACAGCTGGAAGTAGCCGGAGACCGTGATCACACCGACCACCAGCAGCACCGGCCCCAGCTGCGGCAGGGTGATGTGCAGCAGCTGCTGCCAGCGCGAGGCGCCATCGATGCGCGCAGCTTCGTACAGGTCGCGCGGGATCGCCTGCAGGCCGGCGAGGAAGATCACCATGTTGTAGCCGAAGTTCTTCCACACCGCGAACAGGATGATGGTCGGCATGGCCCAGCGGGGATCGCCGAGCCAGTCGACCGGACCGATCCCGACGTGGCCGAGCGCCCAGTTCACCAGGCCGTAGCTGGTGTGGA
>JBQGEI010000239.1:0-1918 GCA_052039535.1 Pseudoxanthomonas sp. | reverse complement strand
AAGGCGTCGTAGATGTAGTAGTTGCCGAACATGGCGACGCTGACCAGCACCAGGGCCAGCCAGCGCTGGGCGGGCGACGGGCGCGGCAGCACCGGTGCGACGGTTCCGGTCATCGTGGGTCCCCAAGGCTCGTGAAACGGAACCGGCCGCGGGTGGGCCCCGCGGCCGGAAGGCGATGGCCGGCCGTGGCGCGCCCGCCGGGCGCGCGCCGGACGCTTACTTGACCCCGTGCATCAGCCGCTGGATCAGCGGCGCGACCAGGAACAGCAGCACGCCGGGGATCAGCAGCGCCCAGAAGCCGAAGGTGTAGCCGCTGAGCGCGGATTCCACGTTCATGCCGGTTTCGCCGCTGACATGGCTGGCGAAGATGCCCGAGAGGTTGTTGCCGATGCCCGTGGACAGGAACCAGCCGCCCATGCCGAAGCCGACCAGGCGCACCGGCGCCAGCTTGGTGACCATCGACAGGCCGATCGGCGACAGGCACAGCTCGCCGATGGACTGGATCCAGTAGACCGCGAACAGGGTCCAGAACGGGATCTTCAGCGACTGCGGGTCCACCAGGCTGGACAGGGCGAACATCAGCAGCAGGAAGGCCAGGCTGTTGAACAGCAGGCCCAGGCCGAACTTGCGCGGGATCGAGGGGTTGGCGCGCCCGAGCTTGACCCACAGCCAGGCCATGATCGGCGCCATCACGATGATCGCCACCGAGTTGACCGACTGGAACCAGCCGACCGGGAAGATCCAGCCGCCGAAGTCGCGGTTGACGATGTTCTGCGCCAGGAAGCTGAAGGAACTGCCGGCCTGCTCGAAGAAGCACCAGAACAGCACGTTGAAGGCGAAGATGATCAGCATCGCGATCACCATGTCGCGCTGCCGGGGGCCGTTGCGGATACCCTCCACCAGCAGCAGCACGCCCAGCGCGATGAACATCGCCGTGAGGATCCACTGCAGGGTGCTGGCGCCGAGGTTGAGCAGGAAGTAGATCAGCGGGATGGCCACCGCCGCGCCAATGGCGGTCATCACCAGCCGCCCGGAACCTTCGCCGCCGGCGGGCGCCGCGCCGATCCCGCGCAGCTGGCCGCGGCCGAGCCAGAACCAGACCAGCGAGACCAGCATGCCGATGCCGGAGGTGATGAACACCACCTTGTAGGCCGGCATCGCCTCGGTGCCGAACACCTTGTTGGCCAGCAGCCCGGTGAGCACCGGCGAGATCATCGCGCCGAGGTTGATGCCCATGTAGAACAGGGTGAAGCCCGAATCGCGGCGCTCGTCGGTGGGCGAATACAGCTTGCCGACCATGGTCGAGATGTTGGGCTTGAACAGGCCGTTGCCGGCGATGATCGTCGCCAGGCCGAACTTGAATACCTGCTCGCTGGGCATGGCGATCATGAACAGGCCCGCAGCCATGATCACCGCACCGAGAAGGATCGAACGCTGGTAGCCGATCACCCGGTCGGCCACGTAGCCACCGAAGATCGCCGCCGCGTAGACCAGCGCCAGGTAGGCGCCGTAGGTCTGGTTGGCCGGCGCCTCGCCGGTGCCGCTGCCGCCGTGGAACTGGGCCACGATGTACAGCACCAGCGCCCAGCGGATGCCGTAGAACGCGAAGCGCTCCCAGAATTCGGTCATGAACAGCATCCACAGGGGGCGCGGGTGGCCCATCACCTGGGGAAACTCGGGAATGACCGGGGCGGCCGCAGGCCGCTCCATGCCGGGCCCTGCCGGCTCGACGCGATTGGAATTCATGGGTGTGGTGGCTCCCCCGGGAGTGGCTGGATCGCACCGCCGCCCCCCGGATCAAGGGCATCGGCCGCATGACGGCCGCGTACGACGGTCGTTTCAGCGGCAAACGTTATCCCGGCAACGCCCGGTTTGGGAAGCATTCGGGGCCAGGCGTGGCGGTTCGGGGCCGCCACGC
>JBQGEI010000238.1:0-1726 GCA_052039535.1 Pseudoxanthomonas sp. | reverse complement strand
GGCGACCGCCGCCGCCGCCGCGCGCCTGCTGCACGACCCGATGACCCAGTCGCTGCTGGAGTCGCGCGAGGGCGCGGAGGTGATGTTCGCCGCCCCGCCGCGCCGGCCGCTGGAGCGCATCCCGCTGGATGGGCTGGAAGATGCCAACCGGCGCCTGGGCCTGGCGCTGGCCGACGACGAGATCGACTACCTGCGCGCCCGTTACGGCGAGCTGGGGCGCGACCCGTCGGACGTCGAGCTGATGATGTTCGCCCAGGCCAATTCCGAGCATTGCCGGCACAAGATCTTCAATGCCAGCTGGACCGTCGACGGCCAGGCGCAGGAACGCTCCCTGTTCCGGATGATCCGCAACACCCACCAGAAGACCCCGCACCACACGCTGAGCGCCTACAGCGACAACGCGGCGGTGATCGAGGGTCATGTGGCCTCGCGCTACCGCCCCGATCCGGCCACCGGCGAGTACCGGACCGAAGCGCCGGTGCCGTCGGCGTTCCAGATCAAGGTCGAGACCCACAACCACCCGACCGCGATCTCGCCGTTCGCCGGTGCCGCCACCGGTGCCGGTGGCGAGATCCGCGACGAGGGTGCGACCGGCCGCGGCGGCAAACCCAAGGCCGGCCTGACCGGTTTCACCGTCTCCCACCTGCGCATCCCGACGCTGCCGCAGCCGTGGGAAGGTGAGCGCGCGCTCAACCCGCGCATGGCGCCGGCCCTGGAGATCATGCTCGACGGCCCGCTGGGCGGCGCGGCGTTCAACAACGAGTTCGGCCGCCCGAACCTGCTGGGCTACTTCCGCAGTTTCGAGCTGCCGGAAGGCGATGCGCTGACCCGCGCCTATGACAAGCCGATCATGCTGGCCGGCGGCCTGGGCGCGATCGACCGCATCCAGGTCGAGAAGATCCCGATGCGCGAGGGCGATGCGGTGATCGTGCTGGGCGGCCCGGCGATGCTGATCGGCCTGGGCGGCGGCGCGGCCAGTTCGGTGGCCTCCGGCGAGAGCGCCGAGGACCTGGACTTCGCCAGTGTGCAGCGCGACAACCCGGAGATGGAGCGCCGCGTGCAGGAGGTCATCGACCGCTGCGTGGCCCTGGGCGAGCGCAACCCGATCCACTTCTTCCACGACGTCGGTGCCGGTGGCCTGTCCAACGCCATCCCCGAGCTGCTGCACGACTCCGGCGTCGGTGGCGTGATCGACCTGGGCAAGGTGCCGACCGACGATCCGTCGCTGTCGCCGCTGGAGCTGTGGTGCAACGAGTCGCAGGAGCGCTACGTGCTTGGCGTGCCGGCCGACCGGCTGCAGGAGTTCGCCGAGATCTGCGCGCGCGAGCGCTGCCCGTTCGCCGCGGTGGGCGTGGCCACCGCTGAGGAGCGCCTGGTCGTGGCCTATGGCGCGACCCCGGGCAACATCCCTGCCGATGCGCCGATCGACCTGCCGATGGACGTGCTGTTCGGCAAGGCCCCCAAGATGCATCGCGATGCGGTCCATCCGCCGGCCGCGCCGTGGCCGGCCCTGGCCACCGCCGGGCTGGACCTGCAGCAGGCCGGCCTGCGCGTGCTGGCGCACCCGACCGTGGCCGCCAAGTCGTTCCTGGTCACCATCGGCGACCGCAGCGTCGGCGGGCTGACCGCGCGCGACCAGATGGTCGGGCCGTGGCAGCTGCCGGTGGCCGACTGCGCGATCACCCTGGCCGACTATGACGGCATGGCCGGCGAAGCGATGGCCATC
>JBQGEI010000237.1:0-23220 GCA_052039535.1 Pseudoxanthomonas sp. | reverse complement strand
TCGGCCGGGTACAGCGACTGGTCCGGGTACATCTGCCCGGCCAGGTTGGCATCGGCGGCCACCTGCCAGCCGGACAGGTAGATCGCCTTCAGCCCCGCCTTGACCTGCTGCATGGCCTGGTTGCCGGTCAGCGCGCCCAGCGCGTTGACGAAGTCCTGCTCGTGCAGGTGCCGCCACAGCTTCTGCGCGCCGAGCTTCGCGATGGAGTACTCGACCGGGATCGTGCCGCGCAGGCGGACCACGTCGGCGGCGGTGTAATTGCGGGTGATGCCGGCCCAGCGCGGGTCGGTGTTCCATTCGTGCTGGATCTGCTCGGCGGTCTTCAGCGTGCTCATGGTGGGTCTCCGTGGGGCGTGGGGGCGGGGGTCACCGGTGGTGCGCGTGGGGCGGGTGGTGGGGCCGGTGGCGGGGCCGTCGTCCCGGCCAGAAGCTGGAACGTGCGGCGGATGGACCGGGCGTGTGCGCCCGGGCGCGGCTCAGTCGAGCCGGGCGTAGGCCGGCAGGGTCAGGAACTCGACCAGCTGGCAGGCGCGGGTCAGCTCGTCGAGCAGGGCGGCGGCCTCGGCGATGCGCCCGCCGCCGGGCAGCCCGGCGGTGTCGCCCAGGCGCCCGGGCAGGGCGGCCAGGGTGCGTTCGAACAGGGCGAAGTCGATCACCGTGCCGTCGGCCAGGTGCACCGGGCTGCCGTCGGCGTGGCAGCCGCGCGGGTCCGAATGGTGCAGCCACTGCCACAGCTGGGCGCGGGCGATCTCGGCGGTGGCCGCGTCCTCCATCATCCCGTGGATCGGGACGCAGCCGTTGCCGTCCAGCCATGCGGCCAGGTAGCGCACGCAGACCTCGACGTTGTTCTCGAAACCCTCGCGGGTGATCGTGCCCTCGCACGGGCGGATCAGGTCGTCGCGGGTGACCTGCACGTCCGCGCGCAGGACGTGGTGCTGATGGGGCGTGGGCATGTGCGCGTCGAACACCTCCCGCGCCACGGGGATCAGCGCCGGATGCGCCACCCAGGTGCCGTCGTGGCCGGCGGTGACCTCGCGCAGCTTGTCCGCGCGCACGCGGGCCAGGGCCTGCTCGTTGGCCACCGGGTCGGCGGTGTTGGGGATCTGCGCGGCCATGCCGCCCATCGCGTGCGCGCCGCGGCGGTGGCAGGTGCGTACCAGCAGTTCCGAGTAGGCCTTCAGGAACGGCTGGGTCATGGTCACCTGGCCGCGCTCGGGCAGCACCTTGCCGGCGTGGGCGCGGAAGGTCTTCAGGTAGGAAAAGATGTAGTCCCAGCGCCCGCAGTTCAGGCCGACGATGCGGTCCTTGAGCGCGTGCAGG
Organism: Pseudoxanthomonas sp.; assembly: GCA_052039535.1. Lineage (GTDB taxonomy): Bacteria > Pseudomonadota > Gammaproteobacteria > Xanthomonadales > Xanthomonadaceae > Pseudoxanthomonas. The sequence goes on along the minus strand of JBQGEI010000237.1, from coordinate 21,900 downwards.
ATCTCGTCCATCTCGAACGCCGCCGGCAGGGTCTCGATCAGCACGGTGGCCTTCATCTGGCCGTGCGGCAGGCCCAGGAAGGCCTCGACGTGGGCCAGTGCGGCCTCCCACAGCGCCGCCTCCTCCATCGACTGCAGCTTGGGCAGGTAGAAGTACGGGCCGCGGTCGTTGGCCATCAGGGTGCGCGCGTTGTGGTACGCGAACACCGCCATGTCGAACAGGCCGCCGGCGATAGGCTCGCCGTCCACGCGCACATGCTTCTCGTCCAGGTGCCAGCCGCGCGGACGCACGATCAGCACCGCGCGCTCCTCGTACGGACGCAGGCGGTACTGCCTGCCGTTCTCCGCCTCGAAGGCCAGCGAGCCTTCGACCGCACCGGCCAGTGCGCGCTGGCCGGCCAGCAGGTTGCGCCAGGCCGGGGCGGTGGAGTCCTCGAAATCGGCCATGTAGCAGTGCGCGCCGGAGTTCAGCGCGTTGATCACCATCTTCGGATCGACCGGCCCGGTGATTTCCACGCGGCGGTCCTGCAGTGCGGCGGGGATTGGCGCGACCTTCCACCCGCCCTCGCGGATGTGGACGGTGTCGGCGCGGAAATCCGGCAGGCCGCCGGCGTCAAAGAACGCCTGGCGCTGGCGGCGCGCGGCCAGCAGGGCCCGGCGGTCCGGCTCCACCGCCCGGTGCAGCGACACCAGCAGGCCCAGCAGCGGCGCGGGGAGCAGCTGATCCTGGCCGGCGATCCGCCGCGTCAGCGACAGCCCGGCGGCGCCCTTGGGGACGGTAGCGGGCACCGCACGCACCGGTGGCGGAGCCAGACCGGGCCGGGCGGGAATGGCGGAGGGGGCGGTCGCGGACATGGCGGGGCTCCTGCAGCGGTCGGGCATCCACGCTGCGGCCCGGGACATGTATTTGACAAAGCAGTTTTGTCAATGTAGTTCATAAGTCCACCTTATGAGGCTGCGGAATCCGGGATGCCACAGGCCGCAAGCCCTCGTTTTTCCTACAAATCCGACCGGTTGAAACCGCTGCGCGCGTTCTGCCAGACCGTGCGCCTGGGCTCCGTGTCACGCGCGGCGGAGGCGCTGTTCGTCTCCCAGCCCGCCATCACCCTGCAGCTGCAGGCGCTGGAGCGCGACCTCGGCACGCCCCTGCTGGAGCGCAGCGGGCGACGCCTGGTGCCCACCCGCCAGGGCGAGGTGCTGTACGAGATGGCCCTGCCCCTGGTCGAGCAGCTGGACGGGCTGGAAGGCAGCTTCCGCGAGCGGGTGCGCGGGCTGGATGCCGGCGAGCTGCGGATCGCCGCCAACAGCTCGACCATCCTCTACCTGCTGCCCAAGATCGTCGCCGCCTTCCGCCAGCAGTACCCCGAGGTGCACCTGGTGCTCAACAACGTGGTCACCGGCGAAGGCACCGACCTGCTGCGCGAGGACGCGGTGGACCTGGTGGTAGGCACCCTGCTCGACGTGCCGGCCGACCTCAGCTACGAGGCCGCGCACCGCTTCGAGCAGCGGCTGGTGGCCCCGCCGGGGCACCCGCTGCTGCGCAAGGCCCGGCTGGAACTGGCGGACCTGGCTGGCCACCCCCTGATCCTGCCGCCCCGGCGGCAGGTGACCTGGCGCCTGGTCGACCTGGTCCTGCAGCAGAACCGGGTGCCGTATACGGTGGCGCTGGAGGTCAGCGGCTGGGATGTGATCAAGCAGTACGTCGCCATGGGGCTGGGCGTGTCGATCGTCCCGGCGGTCTGCCTGGGCGAGGGCGACGAGGCGCGGCTGGGCTCGCGTTCGCTGGCGGCGTTCTTCCCGGCGCGCAGCTACGGGGTGATCGTGCGCAAGGGCCGGGTGCTCTCCCCGCAGGCGCGCGCCTTCATCGCGCTGATCCGGCCCGACCTGATGGCACCGCGCGAGTACGACCAGAGCGGCCATTCCGAACGCTGAGCGGGCAAGGCCGCCGCGGCCGGCGCACGTCCCCGCTCAGCCCGAGCGGCCGGCACGCAGGGCCGCGAACGCCTCCAGCGCCGCCGCCCGGCCGGCCGCCAGGTCGACCTGTGGCGCGCGCGGATAGCGCGGCGCATACCGCCGCAGCAGCTCGGGGTGCTGCCACGGCGCGAACCGGGCCGGCGCCGGCAACGGGGCCAGCTCCGGCAGCCAGCGCGCGATGTACTCGCCCTGCGGGTCGAACTTCTGCGCCTGGCTGACCGGATTGAACACCCGGAAATAGGGCGCGGCGTCGGCGCCGGTGCCGGCCGCCCACTGCCAGCCCTGCGTGTTGTTGGCCAGGTCAGCATCCACCAGGGTGTCCCAGAACCAGCGCGCGCCTTGGCGCCAGTGGATGCGCAGGTGCTTGGTCAGCCAGCTGGCCACCACCATGCGCACGCGGTTGTGCATCCAGCCGGTCTGCCACAGCTGGCGCATGCCGGCATCGATGACGGGCACGCCGGTGCGGCCCTGCTCCCAGGCCTCCAGCGTGGCCCGCAGCGGCCGCGCCCAGCGGAAGTCGGCCATGCGCGGGTCCAAGTCCTGGTCGGCCACGTGCGGGTAGTGGTGCAGCACGTGGTGGGCGAACTCGCGCCAGCCCAGCTCGGCCAGCAGCCGCTGCCGGTCCGCCGCGGGCACCGCCTCGCCGGTGGCGGCCACCGCCGCCGCCACGCGCTGCACCGAGATCTCGCCGAAGTGCAGGTGCGGGGACAGCCGCGAGGTGCCGTCCTCGGCCATGCGGTCGCGGGCGGCGGCGTAACCGTGCAGGCCGTGTTCGACGAAGTGCTGCAGGCGCGCCCGCGCGCCGGCCTCGCCGGGCGCCCACGCCTGCCAGAAGCCCGTGTCCCACGCCGGCCGGGGCGGCGGGACGATCGCGTCCAGGTGCCGGCCCTCCGGGGCGCCTGCCAGGTCCGGTGACGGCAGCCGCGCCGGCGCGTCCCACAGCGGGCGCGGGCGCCAGTGCGCCAGGGCGTTCTTCCAGAACGGGGTGAACACCCGGTACGGGTCGCCTTGCCGGGTCTCCACCTCCCAGGGCTCGAACAGCAGCGAGCCGTTGAAGCTCTCCGCGTGCAGCCCGTCCTGGTGCAGCTGGCGCTTGATCCGGGTGTCCCGCGCCTCGATGTGCGGCTCGTATCGGCGGTTCCACAGCACCGCCTCGGCGCCGGTCAGGGCGGCAACGGCCTGCAGCGTGCCCAGGCTGGGGCCGTGCAGCATCAGCAGCCGCGAGCCCCGCCGTTCCAGCGCGGCGGCCAGTGCCTCCAGCGAACGCCGGCGCCAGGCATCGGAGGCCGCGCCCGGGGCCCACGCGCCCTCCTCGTCCGGCGCGTGGATGTACACCGGCACGGGGACCAGGCCCCGCTCCAGGGCGGCGCGCAGCGCCGGATGGTCGTCCAGCCTGAGGTCGTCACGGAACCAGACCAGCGCCACGCCCATGCGCACTCCTTCAGGTGGTGCCGCGGTTGCGGCCCATCCATGGCCGGTACCACGCACGCACGGCGGCCATGTCGGCCGCCATGTCACCGGTGGTGTGGAACAGCGGCCCGAAGCCGATGGTGCGCTCCGGGTAGTGGAAGTAGGCCATCAGCACCGGCACCCCGGTGGCGTCGGCGATCTTCCAGAAGCCGCGCTTCCACTCGGTGACCGGCTTGCGGGTGCCTTCCGGGGCGACCACGAACCACATGGAATGCGCCTGCCGCATCAGTCCGATCGCCTGTTCGACCACGCCCTGGGGGCGGGTGCGGTCCACCGGAATCACCCCCAGCCGCCGCAGCAGGACCGATAGCGGCCACCAGAACAGCTGCGCCTTGCCCAGCACGCGCACGTCCACGCCCAGGGCGAGCTTGGCGGCCATGCCCCAGATGCCATCCCAGTTGGAGGAATGCGGCGCGGCGATGACCACCAGCCTGGCCACCGGCGGCACCTCGCCGACCACCCGCCAGCCTCCCAGCCGCAGCACGCTGCGGCCGATCCAGCGGCTCAGGCGGCCCAGGCCCGTATGCGGCACCTGCGGTACCTGGGGCGGGAGTTCCGGCAGCAGCGGTCCGGCGGCAGGCACGCTCACTCCAGCGGCGGGCGGCCGCGCCCGCGCTTGACCTGGCTGCGCTCGCGCTTGCCGTCGAGCCGGCGCTGCTTCGACGCCCGGGTCGGCCGGGTGGCGACCCGGGTCTTGGGCACGGCCAGGCTGGCGGCGATGAAGCCGGCCAGCCGCTCGCGCGCGTCCTGGCGGTTGCGTTCCTGGGTGCGGAAGCGCTGTGCATCGATCACCAGCACGCCCTCCTCGGTCAGGCGCCGGTCGCGGCGGGCGAGCAGGCGCGCGCGCAGTGGCTCCGGCAGCGACGGCGAGCCGGCGATGTCGAACCGCAGCTCCACCGCGCTGGAAACCTTGTTGACGTTCTGCCCGCCGGCGCCGCTGGCACGCACGAAGCGCTCGACGATCTCCGATTCGGGGATCGCCAGACCGGGGCTGATGCTGAGCGTGTCGGCGGGCATGGGCCGGATTGTACGGGCAGCGCGCGCCGCGCCCCGTGGTGGCTAGCCGGCGCCGTCCGGCACGGTCCAGCCGAACAGCGCCATCGCCTTGAGGAACTCGCCCGACGGCGGCGCCAGCACCCGGATGGCCCGGCCGTCGTCCGGGTGCGGGAAGCCCAGCTGCCAGGCATGCAGCAGCATCCGGTGCACCCCGCGCATGCGGAACGCGCGGTTGTGGCGGCCATCGCCGTGGCTGGTGTCGCCGACCAGGTGGTGCGAGGCGTGCTTGAGGTGCCGGCGGATCTGGCGGAAGCGCCCGGTCTGCGGCCGGCATTCCAGCAGCGCGTAGCGCGAGGTCGCGAAGCCGCCGGAGGGCGCGTCGAGTTCGCCGCAGGCCAGCCGGGTGAATGCGGTGACCGCCGGTTTCTTCTGCGGCTTGCCCGGCCCGCCGTCCAGCGGATGGTCGATGGTGAAGGCGTCCTCCGGCCAGCCGCGGCAGACCGCCAGGTAGCGCTTGTCCAGCGCCTGCGCCATCACCGCCCTGCCCAGGGCCGAGGCGCTGTCGCGGTCGAAGGCCAGCAGCAGGCAGCCGCTGGTGGCGCGGTCCAGCCGGTGCACCAGGTACACCGGGCGACCGAACTGTTCGCGCAGGCGGTCGGCGGCGAAGTCGGTCTCGTGCGCGGCCAGCACGCTGTCGTGCACCATCAGCCCGGCCGGCTTGTCGACCACGGCCAGCCACGCGTCGGCGTACAGCACCGGCAACTGCATCCTTCCTCCCCGGCGCGCCACCTGCGGACGCGCGAACCTTCTGAGACACTCGGGGTCCGGCCGGAGGCCGGATCCCGCAACCCTGGAGACCAAGGATGATCCCCGCACGACCCATTCTCGCATTCGCGCTTGCCCTCGCCCTGCTCGCCCCCCCGTCGTCGATCCCCGTGCAGGCGGCCGACGCGGTAGCGCCGCCTCGCGGCATCAGCGCCGGCCCCAGCATCGAGGGCATCAGCGAGTACACCCTCGGCAACGGCCTGCGTGTGCTGCTGTTCCCCGACCCCACCACGCCCACGGTGACCGTCAACCTGACCTACCGGGTCGGGTCGGTGCACGAAACCTACGGCCAGACCGGCATGGCCCACCTGCTGGAGCACCTGCTGTTCAAGGGCACGCCCACCCATGCGGACATCAGCGCGGAGATGAAGCGCCGCGGCGTCGACTACAACGCCACCACCTCGCTGGACCGCACCAACTACTTCGCGTCCTTCCCCGCCGGCTCCGGGAACCTCGAGTGGGTCCTGCGGATGGAGGCCGACCGCATGGTGAACTCGCGCCTGGACCGCGCCGACCTGGACAGCGAGATGACGGTGGTCCGCAACGAGCTGGAGGCCGGCGAGAACAACCCCGGCAACGTGCTGTTCCAGCGGCTGCGCTCGACCGCCTACCTGTGGCACGGCTACGGCCAGCCGACCATCGGCGCGCGCTCGGACGTGGAGGCGATGGACATCGGACAACTGCGCGCGTTCTACCGGAACTGGTACCGCCCGGACAACGCGACCCTGGTGGTCGCCGGCAGGATCGAGCCGGCCGAGGTGCTGCGCCATGTGCAGGCTTCCTTCGGCAGGCTGCGCGCGCCGTCCGCCCCACTGCCGGCGCGGCCCACCATCGAACCGGCCCAGGATGGCGAGCGCGAGGTCACCGTGCGCCGCGTGGGCGACCTGCACCTGACCGCCGCCGGCTACCACGTCCCGGCGGCCACCCATGCCGACAACGCCGCCCTGGCGGTGCTGGCCCAGGTCGTGGGCTACACCCCCGGCGGGCGCCTGCACCGGGCGCTGGTCGAGCCGCGCATCGCCGCGGGAACCGGCGCCGGTTCGGACCGGCTGGCCGATCCTGGCCTGTTCACCGCAGTGGTGGTGCAGCCAAAGGATGGCGACGTGGCGCAGGCCGAGGCTGTGCTGCTGGCGCAGCTGGAGCAGCTGTCCGCCAACCCGGTCACCGAGGAGGAGGTGATCCAGGCCAAGCAGCGCATTGCCAACGACTACGACCTGTATTTCACCGACGTCAACGCGGTGGGCATGGGTTTGAGCGAGTTCGTCGCCGCCGGCGACTGGCGCCTGCTGTTCACCAGCCGCGACGCGATCGCCGCGGTGACCGCCGCCGACGTCAACCGCGTGGCCGCCACCTACCTGCGCCCGGACAACCGGACCCTCGCCCGCTTCGTGCCATCGGAGAACGTGCAGCGGGTGCAGGTGCCGGCGGCGCCGCCCGCGGCGCGCGTGGTCGCCGGCTACACCGGGCGCCAGGCGATGGATGCGGGCGAACACTTCGAGCCCACGCCGCTGAACATCGAGTCGCGCACCGAGCGCCTCGTCCTGGGTGACGGGCTGAAAGTGGCCCTGCTGCCCAAGCGCACCCGTGGCGGCACCGTGGTGGTGTCCGGGTATTTCCGCTTCGGCGACGCGGCATCGCTGGCCGGCCGCCAGCACGCCGCCAGCCTGGCCGGTGCGATGCTGATGCGAGGGGCTGGCGACCTGGACCGGCAGGCGATCGACCGTCGCCTGGAGCAGCTGCAGGCCAAGGGCGAAGTCAGTGGCGGGTTGCAGGGTGCGCGCCTGAACCTGCTCGGCCGCCGCGCCACCCTGGCGCAGACCCTGGACCTGCTGGCCCTGGTGCTGCGCGAGCCGGCCTTCCCGGAAGCCGAGTTCGAGCAGCTGAAGATGCAGGCGGTGACCGGGCTGGAGGCGTCGCGCAACGAGCCGGGCTCGCTCGCCGGGCTGGCCCTGTCGCGCCACTTCGATCCGTGGCCGCAAGGGCATCCGCTGCACACCGATACCCTCGATGGCCTGCTGGCGGGGGTGCGCGCGGTCCGGCGCGAGGACGTGGTCGCCTTCCACCGCGACTTCTACGGCACGGCGCAGGGCGAGATCGCGATTGTAGGCGACTTCGATCCGGTGGCCGTGCGCGCGCAGCTGGAGCGGCTGTTCGCAGGCTGGCGCAGCGCCCATCCCTACCAGCCCATTGCCACCTCCCATGCCGAGGTGGCCCCGCTGCGGCAGCGCCTGCCTGCGCCCGACAAGCCCAACGCGGTGCTGCTGGCGCGCCAGAACCTGGCGCTGCGGGTCACCGATCCGGACTACCCGGCGCTGGTGGTCGCCAACCACGTGCTGGGCGGTGGCGCGCTGAAATCCCGCCTCGGCGACCGCATCCGCCAGGCCGAGGGCCTGAGCTACGGCGTGCAGAGCTCGCTGCAGGCCGACGACAGCCTGGCCGGCACCGATGACGCCGGCAGCCTGATGGTCCAGGCCATCGCCGCGCCCCAGAACATCGCCCGGGTCGAGGCGGCGATGCGCGAGGAGCTGCAGCGCCTGGCCAGCGACGGCATCACCGCCGACGAGCTGCGCGACGCGGTCTCCGGCCTGCTGACCGGGCGAGAGCAGTCGCGGGCATCGGACGACACCGTGGCCGGGATGCTGCAGGACCAGCTGTTCTTCAACCGCACCATGGCGTTCACCGCCGGCCTGGATGCCACCTATCGCGCGCTCACCCTGGAGCAGGTCAACGCGGCGATCCGCCGGCACCTGCGGCCGGACCAGCTGAGCGTGTTCGCCGCCGGCGACTTCGCCGCGGCCGGGGCGGCCGCCGGCAGTCCCTGAGCGCTGCCCGCACCGGGCGGACCGGTGCCGGCGATCGCCACAACGCAAGGGGCCCGCATCCTGCGGGCCCCTTGCACATCCGGATCAGTGGGTGGCCGCTCAGCGCCGCGGCAACGCGGCCACGATCGCCCACAGGCCGCCGATGCCGGCCACCCACGCCGACAGCGGTACCCCCGCCAGGCGGGGGCCACCGGCTTCCAGCGCGTACAGCACCGCCGCCACCAGCAGCAGGCCCACGCCGAGGATCGCCGCGACCGAGCGCCGCTGCATCACCTTCAGGCTGTGCGCCAGTTCGGCCAGCTCCAGCGAATGGATGCCCATCTGGTGCCGGCCCTGCACCTGCTGCTCCAGCCAGGTGTGCAGCAGTCGCGGCATCTCCGGAGCGCGGGTCATCAGCTCCGGGGCGCGCTGGCGGAATTCCCGCAGCAGCCGCTTCGGGCTGTAGCGTTCGCGCAGGATGCGCTCCAGCACCGGCCGGGCGACGGCCCAGATGTCCAGCTGCGGGTCCAGCTGCCGGCCCACGCCCTCGATGTTGAGCAGGGTCTTCTGCAGCAGGATCAGCTGCGGCTGCAGGGTCAGTTCGTAGCGCTGCGCGGTGCGGAACAGCTTGGCCAGGACCTCCGCCAGCGAGACCTCGCTCAGCGGCCGGGTGAAGTACGGCTCGCACACCGCGCGCGCCGCCGCCTCCAGCTCGTCGATGCGCACCGTGGCCGGCATCCAGCCCGCTTCCACGTGCAGCTCGGCGATGCGCCGGTAGTCCTGGTGGAAGATGGCCATGAAGTTCTCGGCCAGGTAGTACTGGTCGCGCGAGGACAGCTGGCCGACGATGCCGAAATCCAGCGCGATGAAGCGCGGGTTGGCGCGCCGCGCCGGGTCGGCGTCGACCCAGATGTTGCCGGCGTGGGCGTCGGCGTGGAAGAAGTTGTCGCGGAACACCTGGGTGTAGAACACCCGCACGCCCTTGGCCGCCAGCACCTTGCGGTCGATGCCGGCGGCATCCAGCGCGGCGATGTCGTCGGAGGGAATGCCGTGCACCCGCTCCATGGTCAGCGCCCGCTGTGCGGTGTGCGACCACACCACCTCCGGCACGTACAGGTCCGGCGAGTCCTTCCAGAAGCGACGCATCACCGAGGCGTTGGCGCCTTCGCGCTGCAGGTCCAGCTCCGCGGCCAGGGTGGCCTCGATCTCGGCCACCACCGCCTGCGGGCGGATCCGGTCGGCGCGCGGATGGGCGCGGTCCACCACCGCGGCCAGCGACCGCAGCAGGGCGATGTCGGCGTCGATCTGCCTCTCGATGTCCGGCCGCAGCACCTTGACCACCACCTCGCGGCCGTCGTGCAGGCGCGCGGCGTGCACCTGCGCGATCGAGGCCGATGCCAGTGGCCGGGTATCGAACGCGGCGAAGGCCGCGGCCACCGGGCGGCCCAGCGCCTGCTCGACGATGGCCTGGGCGGCGGCGCCGTCGAACGGGGCGACCTGGTCCTGCAGCAGGGCCAGTTCCTCGGCGATGTCCGGCGGCATCAGGTCGCGGCGGGTGGAGAGGATCTGCCCGAACTTGACGAAGATCGGCCCCAGCTCCTGCAATGCCAGGCGCAGGCGCGCCCCGCGGGACTGCGCGGCGATGGCGGCGTCGGCGCGCGGCACGAAGGGCTTGCCCAGGCGCAGCCAGCGTTCGGCCGGGGTGCCATCCAGCAGCGAGTCCAGGCGGTAGCGCAGCACCACGCGGGCGATCCGCCAGGCGCGCAGCGCAGCCCTCATGGCGTGGCCCCCGGTACGCGCAGGCGGCCCACGCGCGCGGCCAGGCGCTCGACGTCGTCGCGGATGGCATCCACGTCGTCATTGAACGCCGCCAGCTCGGCGCGACCGACCACGTCGCGCGATTCCTCCACCAGGTATTCGGCGCCCGAACGGGCGAGCCCGCCGGCCAGCCCGCGCGCGCCGCGCAGGGCGGCCGCGGCGGCATTGGCCAGCTGGATGCCGATGACCGGCCCGAACACCTCCACGAACGGCTGTTGCCAGTCCGGCTCGAAGCCGCCGGCCAGTTTCTGCAGGCGGCGGGCCAGCTCGGCGTCACCGGAGACATGCAGGCGCCCGGCCGGGCGTCCGCGCGCGGCCGCCGCCATCCACGGAAACTGGCCGAGAAGCCCGCCCAGGGTGCCGCGCACGGCCAGGTCGGCCTCGCGCAGCGGCGGGCCGACCTGCAGGTAGCCGCCATGGACACGGATCTCCAGCGCCAGCGGCGGGCTCTCCAGGCTCAGCGAGATGCGGCGGCCATCGAGGCCGGCCAGCGCGGCGACGGTGTCCGGATCCAGCGCCACGGCGCGGTTGAGCGCCGTTTCCAGGGCGCGGCCGGCGAGCGGCTTGAGGGCATCGAAGGGGGTGGGCATGCGCGCATTCTATCCGTCGCGGCGTGGCCGCATGCGGCCGGGCACCGGGCCCGGATACGCGACGGGCGTGGCCCGGAGGCCACGCCCGTCGCGTGGATCTGCAAGGCGCCGATGGCGCCTGCGACTAGACCTTGCGGCCGCGCAGCAGCGAGATCGCACCCAGGATCAGGAACACGACGAACAGGATCCAGGCGATGTTGGTGGCGGCACCGGCAATGCCGCTGAAACCCAGCAGCGCAGCGATGACGGCGATGACGAAAAACACGACGGCGTAATGAAGCATCGGGGGCCTTCCTCGTTGGCGCCACGGGGGCGGTCGCCGGGAATCCTGCAACGGCCCGGGTCGTTGTCAGGTGACGGACGCTCCGTCGCGCCATGCGGCCTTCAGCCTCATGAGCCCTTCGTCAAAACCCACCCGCGGCACGTAACCGAAATCGCGCCGGGCCGGTTCCATGCTGTACCAGTGGGCGGTCGCCAGCTGTTCGGCGAGGAAACGCGTCATCGGCGGCTCGCCCCGCAGGCGCAGCAGCGGCCACAGCCGTTCGCACACCGCGCCGATGCGATAGGCCGCCCTGAAGGAGATGCTGCGGGTGACCACCGGCGCGCCGGCGGCCTGCAGCAGGCGGTTGAGCACCTCGCGGATCGGCAGCGGCTCGCCGTTCGAGATGAAGTACGCCTGGCCGGCGCACGCCGCGCCGGGGGCGAGGTGGTCCAGCGCGTCCAGGTGCGCCTGGGCGGCGTTGTCGATGTAGGTGGTGTCGACCCGGTTGCTGCCATCGCCGACCAGACGCAGGCGCCCGGCGCGCGCACGCTCGACCAGGCGCGGCAGGATCTGCGGATCGCCCGGGCCCCAGATCAGTCGCGGACGCAGTGCCACCACCGCCAGCTCCGGACCATTCGCCGCAAGCGCCTCCTGTTCGGCGATCGCCTTGGTCGCCGCGTACGGCGCCTGGAAGTCCTCGCCATAAGGCACTTCGTGCGCACCCAGGCCTTCGACCGGATGGGTGGCGCGGTGGGTGACGCTGGGCGTGGAGGTGTAGACCAGCCGGCCCACGCCATGGGCGCGGCAGGCGGCGATCACGTTGCGGGTGCCCAGGACGTTGGCCTGGTGGTAGCTGTCGTAGCTGCCCCAGGCGCCGGCCTTGGCCGCGTTGTGCAGCACCGCGTCCATGCCTGCGACCGCCTGCGCCACCGCGGCCGCGTCGGCCAGGTCGCCGCGGTGCTGGACCACGCCCATGGCCTCCAGCGTGGGCGAATGGCTGCGCTGGAAGCTGTGCACCTGGTCGCCCCGCACCCGCAGCGCGCGGCACAGCGCCTGGCCGAGGAAGCCGCCGCCGCCGGTCACCAGCACCTTCATGGCGTTTTCTCCAGCTGCCGCGCGGCCCACGCGGCCAGCCTCTCGCGCCCGATCTTGGCGTTGTGGCGGATGTCGACCGGGAACGCGGGATGGCGCAGGAAGCGGCCGATGCGCGCGGCATGCGGCAGGCGGCTGCCGAGCAGGCGCAGCTCCTCCGTGATGCGTCCGAATTCGGCGGCGCGCACGCCGCGGGCCAGTTCCACGCACAGCACCGGCACCTGTGCGCCGGGCGCGCCCACCCCGACCAGGGCGGTGCGGCGCACGCGCGGGTGCACGTTGAACACCGGCTCGACCTGCTCGGTGTACAGCGGGCCATCTGCGGTTTCCACGCGCTGGCTCTTGCGTCCGCAGAACCACAGCCGGCCCTCGCCGTCGAAGTAGCCGGTGTCGCCCATGCGGTGGACCACGCGGGCGCCGCCCTGTTCCAGGGGTTCGGTGATCTTGGCGGCGGCGGTGGCCGCGTCGCGGTTGAAGTAGCTGTCGGTAGCGGTCGGGCCGGCGACGGTGATCTCGCCCACCTGCCCCGCCGGCAGCTCGCGCACCTGCGACCAGTCGGCGATCGGGGCTTCGTCGATGGCGATGATCCGCACCTCGTTCGGCGCCACCGGCCGGCCCACGCAGGTGCCGGCACCGGCTTCGGTGGCGGCGCGGGTCGCCTGCAGTTCGCGGCCCTCGATCACCGCCACCGGCAGGCATTCGGTGGCCCCGTAGGGCGTCCAGAACCCGGCATCGGCCGGCAGCAGCGCCCGGATCCGCTCCACCACCTCCGGCGGCACCGGGGCGCCGGCGGAGGTCACCCGGCGCAGCGTCGGCAGCGGCCGGCCGTGGTCGGCCAGCACCCGCATCAGCGCCGGCGAGCCGAACAGCTGGGTGACGCCGAACCGCTCGATCGCATCGTGCAGGCGCAGCGGGTCGGCCTGGGCGGGGCGGGTCGGGTCCATGTCCGGGATCACCGAGGTCAGGCCCAGGGCCGGATCGAACAGGGCGAACGGCGGGAAGGTCGGCAGGTCCACGCCGCCGGGCTCGATGCCGAACGCCTCGCGCATCAGCTCGATCTGGGCGACGAAATGGCGGTGGCGGTAGACCACGCCCTTGGGCACCCCGGTGGAGCCGCTGGTGAACAGGATCGCCGCGACCTCCTCGGCCCCGGTGTCGGCCAGCTGCGGCCCGGCGCCACGCCCGGCACGCTCGACCGCCGCCAGGGTGGTGCCGCCCCAGCCCATCCGGGCGCCGACCGTGACCAGCCTGCGGGCCGACGCGGCCCAGCCCAGCAGCCGCCGCGCCACGTGCGCCAGCGGGATGCCGATGAAGGCCTCGGCGCGGGCTTCGTCCAGGCACTGCTTCAGCGCGCGCCGGTCGATGCCCGGGTCCACCAGCACCGGCACCGCGCCGGCCTTGAACAGCGCGAACATCACCAGGAAGAACTCCGGCGACGGCCGCACCATCACCACCGTGCGCACGCCCCGGCCGATGCCGTGGGCGGCCAGGCCGGCGGCGATGGCATCGCTGCGGGTATCCAGGGTGCGGTAGTCCAGGACCACGTCGTAGCGCGCCATGCCGCCCGGGCGACGCTGGCCCGGACAGCGGATGGCGGGCTGGCCGGGACGCTCGGCCGCCAGCCGCGGCAGCGCCGCGGCGATGTTGCAGGGGCTGGAAGTCATGCCCGGATTATCGCCGATGGGCCGCAGGCCGGCCCGGCGGCCTTCACGCGCGGCGCCCCGGGGACCCGCGGCGCGTGCTACCCCGGCGCCGGCGGATGCGGCAGAATCGCGACCCCACCGTCCCGCCCGCCGCGCAAGGCCTGGCCCCCATGCATCCCTGCCTCAGCTGCGGCGCCTGCTGCACCCAGTACCGGGTCGCCTTCCACTGGATGGAGTCGGACGAGGTCACCGAAGGCGGGGTGCCGGCGGCGCTCACCCAGCGCCTGGACCCGCACCGGCTGTGCATGCGCGGCACCTACGGCGCGCCGGTACGCTGCGTGGCCCTGGATGCGCAGATCGGGGTGTACTCGCGCTGCACCATCCACCCCAACCGGCCGTCGGTCTGCCGCGAGGTGGACGCCTCATGGGAGTTCGGTGCCGCCAGCTCGCAGTGCGACCGGGCACGCCTGGCCCATGGCATGGCGCCGCTGACCGAAGCGGACTGGCGCTGGCGCGACCCGGCCGGCAACGACGACGGCCATCCCGACGACAGCGGCAACAGCCCATCCTCGCCGCCGGCACCGATCGCCGCCTGAGCGCGGCGGGGCGGGCCGGCGCGGCTCAGCCCGCCGGGTGCGCGTCCAGGAAGGCGCGGATCGCCGGCACCAGCACCTCGTGGCGGTCTTCCAGCACGTAGTGCCCGGCGTCCTCGAAGGCATGCACTTCGGCCCGTGGCAGGTCGGCGCGGAAGCGCTCCAGGAAGTGCCGGTCGAACACGAAGTCCTTCAGGCCCCAGCCAATGAAGGCCGGGCGGTCGGCGAAGGACGGCAGCGCCCTGCCGGCCGCCTCCAGCAGCGGCCATGCCTTGTCCTTGGGCGACAGCGGGATGTCCTGCATGAAGCGCACGGTGGAGATGCGGTTCTTCCAGGAGTCGTACGGGGCCACGTAGGCACGCCGCACGTCGGCCGGCATCGGCCGCTCCACGCCCAGCCAGGCCGCACCGGCGGAGAACGCGTTGAGGGTGCGGATCAGCACCTCGCCGACGAAATAGTCCCGGCCCAGCGCGATCTGCCATGGCATGGCCTTGGCCGCCGGCATCGGGAACGCGGCGGTGTTGAGGATCACCAGGCGCTTGACCCGGGCCGCATGCGACAGCGCCCAGCCGAAGCCGATCATCCCGCCCCAGTCGTGCACCGCCAGGGTCACCGGAGTGGCGTCATCGATGCCGGCATGGCGCAGCAGCGCGTCCAGGTCCTCCACCCGCGACTGGAGCGTGTAGTCGTAGCGAGGGGAGGCGGTGGGGCGGTCGTCCGGCTTGTCCGACAGGCCCATGCCGACATGGTCCGGGACGATGCAGCGGTAGCGGTCCCCGAGCCCGGCCACCAGGGTGCGCCAGTAATAGCTCCACGACGGGTTGCCGTGCACCATCACCACCACCTCGCCGTCGTGCGGGCCCTGGTCCAGGTAGGACATGTGGATGCCGGGGCGGACTTCGAAACGCCGGGGGTGGGCCGGGTAGCCGGGGAACTGGGACACGGTGGCAGGTTCGCGCGGAAACCGCGCATTGTAGGCCAGCGCACCCGACCCCCGCCCGGCGGCCGGCGCGCCTTTCCCGGCGCAAGGGACTACCATGCAGCCCCCCGACCGGACACGCCCGCCATGGCCACGCCCCCGACCCATCTCGACGACGCCCAGATCGCGCGCCTCTCCGACCTGCTCGAGCAGCGCGCCGTGCCCTTCCGCGGCTTCAACCTCGAGGCGCTGGACGGCTTCCTGTCCGCGCTGGTGGTCGCGCCTTCACCGGTGCCGGTGGAGGAATGGGAGCCGGTGGTGTGGGGCGGCAAGCCGCCGCGCTGGGACAGCCCGGCCGAGGCCGAGGAGATCCGCAACCTGCTGCTGGGCCACTGGAACATGTGCGCCGCCCGCGCCCGCCATGGCGAGGGCGACCTGCCCGACCACCTGATGCCGCTGATGTGGCTGCCCGAGGAGCCGCAGGAAGGCGCCGAGGCCCTGCCCGAGGACGAGCTGGACGTGGGCCGCGAATGGGCGCTGGGCTTCTTCGAGGGCGTGGCCCTGCGCGAGGACGGCTGGGACCAGTGGCTGGACGCCCATGACTGGATCGATGAGATCTTCGCCCTGCTCGAGCAGCTGGTCACCGGCACCACCGGCGGGGAAGGGGACGAGGCCGACGGCGATGGCGGCGGAGACCCGCCCGCGCCCGCCACCGCGCTGGGCTACCGCGAGCGGCTGGAGATCGTGATGGACCTGCCGGGCATGCTCGCCGACCTCAACCACCACCACATCGCCGAGCTGACCCCGCGCACCCCGATCCGGCGCGAGGAAGGCCCGGGGCGCAACGACCCCTGCCCCTGCGGCAGCGGCAAGAAGCACAAGAAGTGCTGCGGGGCGGACTGACGCCGCCGCTGCAGGCCGCTGCCACCGGGCGGCTCGCCGCCGCCCGGGCCTGGTGGACCGGCAGTGGCGACGGCCCGCGCCGCCCATGAAAAAGGCCGGACATGCCGGCCTTCCCCGTTCACCGGTCCACGCGGCCGCTTACCACTCGACCTCGGCCATCGAGCAGTTCAGGCCGGAACCGATCCCCAGCAGCGCGATCCGGTCGCCCTTCTTCAGGCGCCCCAGCTCCTTGAGCTTGCTCAGCACGATCGGCACCGAAGCGGGCCCGATGTTGCCGTGCTCGCCGAAGATGGTCATGACCTTCTTCGGATCGATGTTGAACGCCTTGATGAAGGCGGCGGTGTGCGCCTTGCTGACCTGATGGATGACGAACTCGTCCATCTCCTCCACCGCCCAGCCGAGCTTGGCGCGCGCCGCGACGAACGTCTTCTGCGCCAGCTTGATGCCTTCGATCAGGAGCATGCGGGTGTCGGTGACCATGCGGTCGAGGTTGCCGCGGCACAGGGTGTTCCACTCGGTCGCCGCCCGGGTGACGCCACCGCGGTAACGCGGCGCGCCCGGCGCCAGTTCGGCGCGTGCCAGCACCATCGCCGCCGCGCCGCAGCCCAGGGTCAGGGTGGCCAGTTCGTTGCGGAAATCCTCTTCGGTGGCGTCCGGGCTGGACAGACGCTCGATGGTCTTCTCGTAGGCGAGGTTGGCGGTCTCGCCGTCGACGACCAGGGCGTAGTCGATCTCGCCGCGCTCGATCATCCGGCTGGCCACGTCCATGCCGTTGAGGAAGGCCAGGCAGGCGTTGGCGAGGTCGAAGTTCTGGCAGGTGTCGGACAGGCCGAGATTGCCGCTGACGATGCTGGCCGTGGACGGCTCCAGGTAATCGCGGCTGACCGACGTGTTGACCAGCAGGCCGACCTTGTCGGGATCGATACCGGCGTCGGCCAGTGCCTTGACCGCGGCCAGGGTGGCGGCGTCGGAGGCCTGCACGTCGTCGTCCCACAGCCGGCGCTCGTAGATGCCGGCGATATCCTTGAGCACGTCGGTGCGGATGTTGAGACGATCCAGCGTGGGCTTCAGGCGCGCGTTGATCTCATCGGAAGACAGCCGCCGCGGGGCGTCGATATGGGCCAGGCCGGCGATGGCGACATGTTCGAAGAGCATGGGCGGAGGCCCCAACGTTAAAAAAAGGTGACATAGGGTACCGGCTTCCGGCCACTCGCGCATTGGCGCGCGGTCAGCGGGCTGAACGGCGCACGATGACGTGGCGCTGCGGGCACGCGGCGGCATTCTGCGGCTCGGAGAGGCGAGCCCTCACATTCCTTCTCCATGCGGCGAGAACGAGCGCGCGGCTCGTCCGCCGGAGCATGTCAGGCGCTCAGTCCGTACTGCTGACGACCCGAATCGATGCCAGGACCCGTCGGTGGAACGGCTTCATCCCCGGAGGGCGTGGGCTTCGCCTTCCAGGACGTGGTCATGCGGGATCCCGTACATGGATCGGTGGGCACCGGCCGGGATGTCAGCCGCCGCAGCGCCACGCACCGAAGCGCTGACTGCCCCGCGCCGGCGGCTCGAGCGGGAACACGGTATCGGCCCCGATGCCGGGGGCCTCGTTGCGTGCGAGGGTTTCCAGCTCCTCGCGCACACGGAGCTGGTTGCGATCGATGAACGCGATGCTGTGCTTCACCGAGACCTCCACCTCGCCGCGCTTCTCGCAGCCCGTGGGTTCGGAGGCGGCCACGCGCACGCTGCTGGCGCCCGGCGCCATGTGCACCCAGGTGCAGCCGCCCGCGCCGAGCATCAACAGGGCCGCAACCGCGACGGCAGCGGGGCGAACGCGGATGGATTGCTTCATCGGGACGGACTCCGGTGGCAGGCGGCCGAAAGCGGCCGTCGGGCAGGATACTCCCCGAACGCACGAGCGGCGATCCGCGCGGCCCGCATGCACGTTCAGACCGCGGTCACGCGGTGATGGCGGCGATACCCCCAGACTGCCGGCCATGACGACATCCCGCCACGTCCTGATCACCGGCGCCAACCGCGGCCTGGGCCTCGAGTTCGCCCGCCAGCTGCTCGCCCGCGGCGATCACGTCGTCGCCACGGCGCGGCAGCCGGGCAAGGCCGGCGCACTCAATGCACTGGCCGGCGAACACCCGGGTCGCCTGCATGTCCTGCCACTGGAGGTGACCGATGCACGTGCGCGCGACGAGCTGCTCCGCGAATTGCCGCTGGCCGTCGGCGACGCGCGGCTGGATCTGCTGATCAACAACGCCGGCGTGCTGCACGCCGGCGAACGATTCGGCCATCTCGAGGCCGAGACCCTGGAGCACAGCTTCCGCACCAATGCCGTGGCGCCGGTGTTGCTCACCCAGGCGCTGGCACCGCACCTGGCCGACGGTGCGCGCGTGGTGAACCTGTCGTCCCGCCTCGGCGCGATCGGGCTCACGACCCGCTTCGGCACGCCGAGCTACGCGATCAGCAAGGCTGCATTGAACATGGCCACCGTCCAGCTCGCCCAGGCGCTGGCGCCCCGCGGCATCGTGGCGGTTGCGGTCAGTCCGGGCTGGGTGCGTACCGACATGGGCGGGGAACACGCCGAACTCACGCCGGACGACGCGGTGTCCGGCCTGCTCGAACGGATCGACCGGCTGGCGCTCGCCGACACCGGCAGCTTCTTCGACCAACGGGGTGCGCCGATTCCTTGGTAAACACGCACCCACGGGGACGGGCGACCTGATGGCCGCCCGTCGTCCGGACCGTACGATCAGAAGCGGTAATCGAAGCGCATGCCGACCGACCGCTCGTTGCCGTAGCGCTCGTACAACGCCTGACGGCTGGACGCACGTGAGCGCGCCGAGCGATAGGTCAGGTACTCCTCGTTGAACACGTTGTTGACGTGCACGCTGACCGTGGCGTTGTCGTTGAGCACGACCCGCCCCGACAGGTTGACCGTGGTGTAGGAGGGCGCGACATCCTCGTCGCGCGTGTTGAAGTGCGACTTGAACTCGCCGTAGGTCGCCACATCGATGCGCGCGAATGCCTCCAGCCCGAAGAGTTCGAGCTGACGATCCAACGCGAGATACGCGTTGTACTTCGGCACCATGGTCATGTCGTCACCCGCCTCGGCCTGGATGGCAGGGTTGTCGGCGGTCATTTGCGACTTGGTGTAGCCGGTGTTGAGCGTCAGCACCGTCCAGTCGCCGAGGGCGAGGGAGCTCTCGAGTTCGACACCCTGCGATTTGGCCGAGTAGCCGGGCGTGTTCGTGGTGTAGGTGAACCCGCACGACGGCATGTAGACCTGCGCCCAGGTATCGCCCCAGTCGATGTGATAGACCGCGGAGGACAGGCGCAGGCGCCTGTCGAACAGGGCCGACTTCACGCCGATTTCGTGATTGTTGATCGTGTCGCTGGAGTATCGGGCCTGATACGCGGCGGCGAATTCGTCACCGGCACACGAATTCGGCAGCGGTGCGTTCGTACCGCCGGGGCGATAACCCTCGGAATACAGGGCATAGATGTTGGTGTTGTCCGAGGGCAGATAGGCCAGGCTCACCTTCTTGCGGTTGCCGGACTCCTCGCCCCCGTACTGCTCTTCGAAGAACGGACTGCCGTCTGCATTGGTACCGAACCAGATGCCGCTGCGCTGGAAGTGGGTGAAGTCCTCGAACTCGAAATAGCGGATACCGCCCGTCACTTCGAACGCGCCGACATTGGTATCCAACCGATAGCTCGCCTCACCGAAGGCGGCGGACTCCTTGCTGTTGTCGGCGAAGGTCGTCAGGTTGTAGTTGATGCCCCGGTTGCCGTACAGCGTCTGCCCGAGTTCGGCGATGTTGTTGATCCCGAGATCGGTGAACCCGTAGTCGAAGAAGTCGTTCCATGCCGAGAACACGGCGATGCTGCGCGGGTCGGTGTCGTGATACTGCCACTGGGTATTCGGGTTGTATCCCGACCAGGCCCGGTTCTGGTAGAAGCCGAACGTCCAGTCGAAGTTGCCACCGCGGTCGAGATTCTGGAAGCGCAGTTCATGGGTGGTGCGCTGGCTGCTGTCCTGGTTGACGATCCAGGTGCGCGCCATGTCGTCCAGGTCGAGACGGGACCAGTTGTCCAGCGAGCTGCTCTTGATCTTGCGGTAGGACCCGACGTAGTGCGCCGACGCGATGCCGAACAAGTCATCGTGATCGATGTTCAACGAGAACAGGTTGGTGGTGTCGCGCGACCAGCCGTCCATCAACTCGTAGATGGAGTACCGGGAGTTCTGCTGGCGTGCGACCGGCGATCCGGCGAGGCATGCAGGACGTTCCGCGCCGGGAGGGCAATCCACGGTATCGAAGTCGACATCGTAGCCCCAGGGCGACTCCGGATTCTCGGTGAGCGACGGCACCCAGTAGTACCCGGCCACGGACCGGTCGCCGTTGACGGTGCCCGCGGTGGTCTGCTTCACCCAGATGTGCCCGAAGTTGATGTCGAGGGCATCGGCGGGCTGCCAGCGCAGCTGGCTACGGATGAACTCCTGATCGCGCTGATACGCATTGCCGGTATAGGTGTTGGTGATCTTGCCGGGCGTGTCCGCGACGCTGGCCGCGATGCGCAACGCCAGCGTGTCGTCGACCAACGGAATGTTGACACCCGCCTGGGTTCGGGTCCGCGTGCCGGAGAGATTCTTCTCCTGCTCCGCACTGATCGTGCTGAACAGCTCGAACTCGTCGAACTGCGGACGGCGCGTCACGATCTGCACGGTCCCGCCGATGGCGTTCGACCCCCACAGCGTACCCTGCGGGCCACGCAGCACCTCGACCTGTTCGATGTCGAAGACGTCACCGAAATTGAAGGGAATGCCGTCCACATACTGGCTCGTGGTGCCCGGAAGTGCGGTGTTTCCACCGACCAACCCCCGCAGAATGAGTTGCCCGGTGGGGCTCGCACCGCCTGCAATGGTCCGGTAGACATCCTGGACGTTGGCGAGGTTGCGCGCCTCGAGCTCGGTGGCCGACACCACCGTGATGTTCATCGGCACTTCCATCACATTCTCGACGCGCTTGCGTGCACCGGTCACCTGTACCCGATCCAGGGTGGTGGCGGTGGACGCGGCCGGCGGCGTGTCGTCCGCTTCCCCCTCGGTCGTGAGCTCTTGCGCAGACACGCTGGTTGCGCACAGCACGGATGCCAATGCACAGCACAACAGGCTCCGCCGCCCCGGACGGGCATGGATTCGATTCATCGCGTTTTCCCCAGTTTCCAGAAGAAGGTGGTCATGGCCGGCGCGTACCCCACGGCCGGCATGAACGAACTATTAACCTCATTCCGGTCTCGCCGCAAGACCACTGTCACAATTTTTCGCGGATCCGTCTTTCCCCAAGACGCACTGGAATGTGCCTGCCCGGCCGCCGACATGCGCGTCGCCCGGGCACAGGACCAGGACGACATCTGACGCCATAATCGCCCTATGTTCGATGTCGTCCTGCATCAGCCCGAAATTCCGCCGAATACGGGGAACGTCATCCGTCTGTGCGCCAACTCGGGGGCACGCCTGCATCTGGTCGAGCCCCTGGGCTTCGCCATCGACGACCGGCAACTCAGACGGGCGGGCCTCGACTATCACGAATACGCCGACATGCGGGTCCACGCGTCGCTCGACGCGGCCTTGCGGGCGATCGCGCCGCGGCGCCTGTTCGCGGCTTCGACACGGGGTGGTACCCGCCATGACCTGGTGCGCTATGCGCCGGGCGATGCGTTCCTGTTCGGCTCGGAAACACGCGGCCTACCCGACGACGTACTCGCGCGTGTGCCGGCTGACCAACGCCTGCGGCTGCCCATGCGGCCCGGCAACCGCAGCTTGAATCTGTCCAACGCGGTGGCGGTGTTGGTCTTCGAGGCGTGGCGTCAGCTCGATTTCGAAGGCGGAAACTGAGGAAAGCAGCGAGGCCTGCGGAACAGCGACGCATCCGCAATGGTCGCGATGCGCACACAGGCACCCGGCCACGACGCGGCGCGTTACATCAGCACGCAATCGATGGCGTCCAA
>JBQGEI010000236.1:0-6231 GCA_052039535.1 Pseudoxanthomonas sp. | reverse complement strand
ACGCCGAACGCATGCGCCACCGCCTGCGGGTCGCGCGCCAGGTAGGCCACGTCGATCGCCGGGGAGACCTTGTCCTGGTACTCGATCTCCGCCTCGGCCAAGGCCGAGCCGCAGTCGAAGCACCAGTGCACCGGCTTGACCCCACGGGTCAGGTGGCCGTTGTCCACGATCCTGGCCAGGGCGCGGATCTCGTCGGCCTCGAAGCGGAAATCCAGGCTGCGGTAGGGGTTGTCCCAGTCGCCGATCACGCCCAGGCGCTTGAAGTCCTTGCGCTGGATCTCGATCTGCGACTGGGCGTACTCGCGGCACTTCTGCCGGAATTCGGTCGCGTCCAGCTTGACGCCGACCTTGCCGTACTTCTTCTCGATCGCGATCTCGATCGGCAGGCCATGGCAATCCCAGCCCGGGACGTATGGCGCATCGAAGCCGGCCAGGTGGCGCGACTTGACGATGATGTCCTTGAGGATCTTGTTGACCGCGTGGCCCAGGTGGATCGCGCCGTTGGCATACGGCGGGCCGTCGTGCAGCACGAACAGCGGGCGGCCCTTGGCATGCGCCCGCAGCTTTTCATACAAGCCTTCGGACTCCCAGCGCGCGAGGATGTCGGGCTCGCGGCGCGGCAGGTCGCCACGCATGGGGAAATCGGTGGCGGGCAGGTGGAGGGTGGCTTTGTAGTCCTGGCTCACGCCGTGGCTCGCAGTCGGTCGGATTCGGAAAGGATGGCGCGCGCCTGGGCGGCATCGCGCTGCATCTGCACGGTCAGGGCCGGCAGGTCGGGGAACTTCTCTTCATCGCGCAGCCGGGCGACGAACTCGACCCCGATGTGGCGCCCGTACAGGTCGCCGGCGAAGTCGAACAGGTGCGCCTCGAGCAATGGCTCCACGCCCTGGACGGTGGGCCGGGTGCCGAAGCTGGACACCGATGGCCACGGCGTCGCGCCGACCCCGTGCACGCGCGTGGCGTAGATGCCCGACAGCGCCGGTGCCTTCGGGAACCGCAGGTTCGCGGTCGGGAAGCCGAGGGTGCGACCCAGCTGGCGGCCGCGGACCACGCGCCCGCCGATGGCGTAGGGCCGGCCCAGCAGCGCGCCGACGCGGTCGAAGTCGCCGGCCACCAGCGCCTCGCGGATGCGGGTGCTGGAGACGCGCTCGCCCTGCACCCGTACCGGCTCGATCGCCGCGGCCGTGAAGCCCAGCTCCGCACCCATCGCCTGCAGCAGGGCCAGGTCGCCGCCGCGGCGGTGGCCGAAGCGGAAATCCGGGCCGATCCACACCTCGCGAGCAGCCAGCCGGCCGGCCAGCACGCGGCGGACGAAATCCTCGGCGGGCATCGCCGCCAGCGCGGCGTTGAAGCGCAGCAGGCCGAGGTGGTCAAGGCCCTGGTCCAGCATCAGCTGGATGCGGTCGCGCGGCAGGGTCAGCCGCGGGGGCGGGTTGCCGCGGGCGAAGAACTCGCGCGGCAGCGGCTCGAAGCTCAGCGCGACGGCCGCCGCATCGAGCGCGCGTGCGCGCGCCACCGCATGCCGCAACAGCGCCTGGTGGCCCAGGTGGAGGCCGTCGAAGGCGCCGATGCAGACCACGCTGCCGCGCGGGCACAGTGACCCGCCATCGACGTCACGGAACAGCCTGCTCATCTACTTGGGAAGGACCTTTGGTCGCCCCGCGGCGCCAGCTGGGCGCCGGCCCAGGGCCGAGTGCGCAAGTATAGCCGGCACCGTCTCCTGCCGCCCCGGCCGTCACCCGCGCAGGTCGCGCGGACGCAGGCCCAGGGCCAGCAGCAGCGCCGCATAGGCCGCGCCACCGGCCCCGACCATCACCGCCAGGCGCCAGGCGCGCTCCCACCAGGCCCAGCCGCTCCAGTCCGGCCACAGACTTCCCAGGCCGGCCACGGCCACCGCCAGTGCCAGCGCGCCCGCACCGACCTGCAGTGCCAGCCGGCCCCAGCCCGGCTGGCGGCGGTAGACCCCGGCACGGCGCAGCATCCAGCCCAGCTGCAGCGCGTTGGTCCATCCGGCCACGGCGATGGCCAGGGCCAGCAGCGCGTGCGCTCCGGGGATCAGCCTGAGTGCCTCCAGCGGATGTCCGCCCGCCACCGCCAGCGCCTGGCGCCCGGCCTCCGTCGCGTACACCAGGACGGCCAGGAACAGCACCATGCTGCCAGCGTTGACCAGCACGGCCGCAACTGCGGCGCGCACCGGTGAACGGGTGTCCTGGCGCGAGTAGAACGCCGGCGCCAGGACCTTCACCAGCAGGAATGCCGGAATCGCCAGCGACTGGGCGATCAGGCTCAACGTGGTCATCCGGGTGTCGTCGGCGTCGAACCGGCCGTACTGGAACAGGGTCGCCACCAGCGGCTGCGCACACAGGATCAGACCCAGCATGGCCGGCACGCCGACCAGGACGCAGAGGCGGAAGCCCCAGTCGATCGCCCGCGAGAATCCTTCCGGATCGTCGACCGCATGACGCGAGGACAGATGCGGCAGGATCACCGTGCCGATGGCCACGCCGAACATGCCCAGCGGGAACTCCAGCAGCCGGTCGCTGTAGTACAGCCAGGTCATGCTGCCGCCCACCAGCAGCGAGGCGACCATGGTGTTGAACAGCAGGTTGAACTGCACCACCGAGGAGCCGAACAGGGTCGGCACCATCAGGGTCATCACCTTGCGCACGCCGGGATGGGAAAGATCCAGGCGCGGACGCGGCAGCAGCCCCAGCTTCGCCAGCGCCGGAAGGTGGAAAGCCAGCTGCAGGAGGCCGGCCACCAGCACGCCCCAGGCCAGTACCTTCACAGAGCCGCCAAGCCAGTGTCCGCCGGCGACCGCGGCGGCGATCAGCGACACGTTCAGCAGCACCGGGGAGATGGCCGGCACCGCGAAGCGCTGCCAGGTATTGAGGATCCCGCCCGCCAGCGAGGCCATGGAGATGAACAGCGCGTACGGGAAGGTGATGCGCAGCATCTCCACGAACAGCGCGTAGGTCTGCGGATCCGCGGCGAAGCCCGGGGCCAGCACTCGTCCGACCCACGGAGCCAGCAGCAGCACGGCCGCTGTCAGCGCGAGCAGACTGGCCAGCAGCGAGCCGGCCACCCGGTCAATCAACTGGCGTACCGCGTCCGGGCCGTGCCTTTCCTTGTATTCGGCCAGCACAGGGACGAAGGCCATCGAGAACGAGCCCTCGGCCGAAAGCCGCCGCATGAAGTTGGGGATGCGGAACGCGGCAATGAAGGCGTCCATCGCCGGACTGGCGCCGAACACGATGGCGTAGACCTGGTCGCGCACCAGGCCGGAGACCCGGGACACGAAGGTCAGCGAGCTGAACAGCGCCGCGGAACGTAAAAGACGCGGACCGCTCACAGGTCCACTCCCTGGCCATCCGCGGCCCGTCGCCCCGCACGGTTGACCCAAGCCCTTGAATCAACCATAATTTCGCGTTCGCTGTACTCCACCATACCGTTTTCGTACCCGTTTTCCAGGAATCCACCGCCGTGGCCAACATCAAGTCCGCCAAGAAGCGCGCCAAGCAGACGGTCGTGCGCAACGCGCGCAACACTGCCCAGCGTTCGCAGCTCCGTACCGCCGTCAAGAAGGTCCTCAAGGCCCTGGACGCCAACGACGCCGCTGGCGCCGAGGCGGCCTTCGCCGTTGCCCAGCCGCTGCTGGATCGTTTCAGCTCGCGCGGCCTGATCCACAAGAACAAGGCCTCGCGTCACAAGAGCCGCCTCACGGCGCGCATCAAGGCCATCAAGGCCGCTGCCTGACGCACGCTGCAGGCCGGGCCGCGCACCCTGCGCCGCCCGCCCTGCTTCCGCCAGGCAGGCAACGAAAAACCCGGCGTCGGCCGGGTTTTTCGTTGGGCGGGATCCGGACTCAGACCGCTGCATCTTCATCCGCCGCCGCCTGGCGCTGGCGATCCAGGAACGCCATCACCTGCTGCATGATCGGCCAGGTGCCTTCCCGGCCAAGCGCCGATACGAGGAACCACGGCCCGGTCCAGCCCAGCTCGGCGACGATCGCACGCGCCCGTTCGGCCGCCTCGTCCTCGAACATCAGGTCGGCTTTGTTCAGGACCAGCCAGCGCTCCTTGGCCAGCAGTTCCGGGTCGTGCCGCTGCAGCTCGCGCTCGATCGCGCGCACCTGGTCGGCAGGCGACGCCTCCTGCGCATCGTCCAGCCCTTCCATCGGCGCGATATCCACCAGGTGCAGGAGCAGCCGGGTGCGCTGCAGGTGGCGCAGGAACTGCGCGCCGAGGCCGGCGCCATCGGCCGCGCCCTCGATCAGGCCGGGGATGTCGGCGATCACGAAGCTGCGATGGGCCTCGACGCTGACCACGCCCAGGTTCGGGTAGAGCGTGGTGAACGGATAGTCGGCGACCTTCGGCGTGGCAGCCGAAACCGCGCGGATGAAGGTGCTCTTGCCCGCGTTCGGGAACCCCAGCAGGCCCACGTCGGCCAGCAGCTTCAGTTCCAGTCGCAGGTTGCGCTGCTCGCCCGGCTCGCCCGGGGTAGCCTGGCGCGGAGCCCGGTTGACCGAACTCTTGAAGTGCATGTTGCCGAGGCCACCCTTGCCGCCCCTCGCCACCAGAAGGCGATCGCCATGACGGGTCAGGTCGCCAATGACCTCGTCGGTCTCCACGTTGGTCACCACGGTGCCGACCGGGACGGTGATCACCAGGTCCTCGCCGCCCTTGCCATACATCTGCCGGCCCATGCCGTTCTCGCCACGACGCGCGCGGAAGCGGCGCTCGTGGCGGAAGTCGACCAGGGTGTTGAGGTTCTCGTCGGCCTGCAGCCAGACGCTGCCGCCGTTGCCGCCATCACCGCCGTCCGGCCCGCCGAGCGGGATGAACTTCTCGCGACGGAATCCGACGCAGCCATTGCCGCCGTTGCCGGCGGTCACTTCGATTTCAGCTTCGTCGACCAGTTTCATGTGCGGCAGGACCAGCGTGGAGGGATACGGGGGGGGGACACAGTCTAGCCGGCCCATGCATGGCCGCGGCGCCGGGAGTGCCCCGGCGGGATTCTGGTGCCCCAGAAACGGAAAGCCCCGCCGGAGCGGGGCCTGCCGTGTGACCCGGCCGCGCGGTGCGCGGCCAGCGATCAGGCTTCAGCGACGACGCTGACGGTGCGGCGCTTGGCCGGACCCTTGACCGAGAACTCGACCTTGCCATCGACCAGCGCGAACAGGGTGTGGTCGCGACCCAGGCCGACGCCGGCGCCCGGATGGAACTGGGTGCCGCGCTGGCGGACGATGATGTTGCCGGCTTCGATGGCCTGGCCACCGAAGATCTTGACGCCGAGGTACTTCGGGTTGGAGTCGCGGCCGTTGCGCGAGGAGCCTACGCCCTTTTTATGTGCCATGACGGATTCTCCTGTGCTTAGCCGGCGATGCCGGTGATTTCGATTTCGGTGTAGTGCTGGCGATGGCCCTGCCGCTTCATGTGGTGCTTGCGGCGGCGGAACTTGATGATGCGGATCTTGTCGGCGCGGCCATGGCCCACGACCTTGGCGGTCACGCTGGCGCCCTTGAGCGCATCACCCAGCTTGATCCCGTCGCTGTCGCCCAGCATCAGGATGTTGTCGAACTTGATCTCGGAGCCGGCTTCGGCCTCGAGCTTCTCGACGCGGAGCGTTTCGCCCTGCGCCACGCGGTATTGCTTACCGCCGGTAACCAGAACTGCGTACATGACCAGGCATTCCTCTGTTGTTATTGTGGTCGCCCTGCCGCCATCGAGGGCGGACAGGAGCGGAATTGTAGTTGCCCGCGCAGGCCCGGGTCAACCCGCCCCCAAGGCTGAACGGAAGCCCGTGCCGCCAGGCCCGGCGCTTGCGGCAGGCTGCCATTGCCCCCAAATCGGCCGTTCCGATAGGCTGGCCCATTCGCTTCCGCAGAGCCCCCCACACTGATGGATGCCATCAAGATCCGCGGCGCGCGGACACACAACCTCAAGAACCTCGACCTCGACCTGCCGCGCGACAAGCTGATCGTGATCACCGGCCTGTCCGGGTCCGGCAAGTCGTCGCTGGCGTTCGACACCATCTATGCCGAAGGCCAGCGCCGCTACGTGGAGTCGCTGTCCGCGTATGCGCGCCAGTTCCTCAGCGTGATGGAGAAGCCGGACGTCGACCACATCGAGGGCCTGAGCCCGGCCATCTCGATCGAGCAGAAGTCGACCTCGCACAACCCGCGCTCGACCGTCGGCACCATCACCGAGATCTACGACTACCTGCGCCTGC
>JBQGEI010000235.1:0-9101 GCA_052039535.1 Pseudoxanthomonas sp. | reverse complement strand
TTCATGTCGGTGTCGCAGTGGCTGTCTTCGGCATAGTCCAGGTCCAGCACCGGAGTGCCGCGGTAAACGCCCACCGACACCGCTGCCACCGCACCCAGGATCGGGTTGCGCTTGATGTCGCCGCGCTTCATCAGCACGTTCACTGCATCGACCAGGGCCACGTAGGCGCCGGTGATGGCGGCGGTGCGGGTGCCGCCGTCGGCCTGCAGCACGTCGCAGTCCAGGGTGATGGTGCGCTCGCCCAGCGCGCCTCGGTCCACGCAGGCGCGCAGGGTGCGGCCGATCAGGCGCTGGATCTCCAGCGTGCGCCCGCCCTGCTTGCCACGCGAGGCCTCGCGGTCGGAGCGGGTGTGGGTGGAGCGCGGCAGCATCCCGTACTCGGCGGTCACCCAGCCTTCGCCCTTGCCGCGCAGGAAGCCCGGCACGCGGTTTTCGATGCTGGCGTTGCACAGCACGCGGGTGTCGCCGAAGCTGACCAGCACCGAGCCTTCGGCATGGCGGGTGAAGCCACGCTCGATGCGGATCGGGCGCAGCTGGTCGGGGGCGCGGCCACTGGGGCGGACGACGGTCATGTGGGGGGTTTCCGTAGGGAGCCCGGCGATCCGCCGGAAAGGCCGGCGAAGGCGGCAGGGTGCCGCGGCGGGCCGGCTAGATTAACATTCGCCCCTTGTCGAAGACGGATTCCCACATGATCCGCAGCATGACCGCCTTTGCCAGCGGCGAACGCGGCACACCCTGGGGCGCGCTTTCCTGCGAACTGCGCTCGGTCAACCACCGCTTCCTCGAGACCGGGCTGCGCCTGGCCGAGGAGCTGCGCGCGCTGGAACCGCTGCTGCGCGAGCGGGTGGCCACGCGCGTGCAGCGCGGCAAGCTGGACCTGGTGCTGCGACTGCGCAGCCCGGAGGCGGCCGGCAGCCTGCACGTCAACGAGGCGCTGCTGGACCAGCTCGGCGAGCTTGCCCAGCGCCTGGAGCCGCGCTTCCCCGGCCTGCAGGTGCAGTTCACCGACCTGCTGCAGGTCCCGGGCGTGCTGCAGACGCCGGTCGCCGATGGCGAGGCGCTGCAGGCACAGGCGCTGGAGCTGCTGGACCAGGTGCTGGACGAGTTCATCGCCGCGCGCGAGCGTGAGGGCGCGGCGCTGGCCGCGGCGATCACCGAACGGGTGGACGCGATCGAGCGCATCGCCGCGCAGGTGCGCGAGCTGGTGCCGGCGATCCGCGAGGGCCAGCGTGCCAAGCTCGCCGCGCGCCTGGCCGACCTGCCGCACCCGGTGGACCCGGGTCGCGCCGAGCAGGAGCTGGTGCTGTGGCTGCAGAAGCTCGACGTGGACGAGGAGCTGGACCGGCTCGGCAGCCACATCGCCGAGATCCGCCGCATCCTCGCCCAGAAGGGCCAGCCGGTCGGCCGGCGCCTGGACTTCCTGCTGCAGGAGTTCAACCGCGAGGCCAACACCCTCGGGTCCAAGTCGGTCGACGCGCGCACCTCGGCCGCGGCGGTGGACCTGAAGGTGCTGATAGACCAGGTCCGCGAGCAGGTGCAGAACATCGAATGAACATGCGAGGCACCCTCTTCATCGTCGCCGCGCCCTCCGGCGCGGGCAAGTCGAGCATCGTCAACGCGGTGCTGGCGCGCGACCCGCAGATCCGCCTGTCGATCTCCTTCACCTCGCGCGCGCCACGCCCGGGCGAGCGCCACGCCGAGCATTACCACTTCGTCTCCGCCGACCAGTTCCAGGAGATGATCGATGCCGGCGACTTCTTCGAGTACGCCCGCGTGCATGGCGACTGGAAGGGTACGGCGCGGCAGTCGGTGGAGCCGCAGCTGGCCGCCGGCCACGACGTGCTGCTGGAGATCGACTGGCAGGGCGCCGGCCAGGTGCGGGCCAAGGTGCCCGATGCGGTGAGCGTGTTCATCCTTCCGCCCTCGCGCCAGGCGCTCGAGCAGCGCATGCGCAAGCGCGGGCAGGACAGCGACGCGGTCATCGCCCAGCGCCTGGCGGCCGCGCGCGAGGAGATGTCGCATTACGGCGAGTTCGACTACGTCATCGTCAACGAGGTGTTCGGCACCGCGGTCGACGAGATGTGCGCGATCTTCGTGGCCAGCCGGCTGCGCCGCGGCCAGCAGCAGCAGCGCCACGGCGACCTGATCCGGGCCCTGCTGGAGCAGGAAGGCTGAGCGGCCCGGCCGCCATGCCGGACGCAAGTGGCTGAACGCAAAGGGGGAAGGGGGGTTAACCCTTGCCGCGGTGGCGCCTTGGCAGGTAGACTCCGCCTCCATTTCCCCTGACGCGAGCGGCGACCACAGTCGCCTGGAACCCCTATGGCCCGTATCACCGTCGAAGATTGCCTGGAAGTGGTCGACAACCGCTTCGAACTGGTCATGATGGCCGCCAAGCGCGCCCGCCAGCTGGCCAATGGCGTGCCGGCCACGATCGAGAACGAGGACGGCGACGACAAGCCGACCGTGCTGGCGCTGCGCGAGATCGCGGCCCGCACCGTGGACAACGCGCTGATCGACGAGGTCGAGAAGGCCGAGCGCGAGCGTGCCGAGCGCGAGGCGCTGGAATGGGCCGCCGCCGAGGTGGTCGCCGACGACGACCTGTCCAAGGGCGACGACTGATCCTCGCCGCTGCCTGATGCATCCGACGGCCCGCCCTGTGCGGGCCGTCTGCGTCATGGGCCGGCGCTTTCCTTCGCGGCGCCGGCGGTGCGGGTGCACGCTATAGTCCGGGGCCGCCGCGCGCCGGCACCGCTTTCCCGGATACGCCGCCTCCCATGCCCGTCCTTGTCTTCGGGGCCACCGGCCAGATCGGACACTTCCTGCTGCCCCGCCTGCTGGGCGCCGGAGGACGCGTTGTCGCGCTCAGCCGCCAGCGGCATGCCCGAATGCCGGGCGTGCAATGGCTGCAGGGCAGCCTTCCGGACGCGGTACCGGCGTTGCCGGAGCTGCGGGCGGTCATCAGCCTGGGTCCCCTGGATGCGCTGGCCCGCTGGCTGGCCGGACTGGAGCGGGCGCCCGCCCCGCGCCTGCTGGCCACCAGCTCGATGAGCGTGGTCACCAAGCGCGGCTCGCAGGTCGCGGCCGAGCGCGAACTGGGTGGACGGCTGGCGTCCAGCGAACAGGAGCTCGCCCGGCAGTGCGCCCGCCTGGGCATGGCCTGGACGGTACTGCGCCCGACCCTGATCTACGGTGCCGGCATGGATCGCAGCCTGACCCCGATCGCGCGCCGCGCGATGCGCTGGCGGCTGTTTCCGGTGCCCCGCGCGCGCGGGCTGCGGCAGCCGGTGCACGCCGACGACCTGGCCAGCGCGGCCCTGGCCTGGCTGGACTCCCGCGCCGCGGACGGACGGATCCTGGCCTTCGGCGGCGGAGAACGCCTGCCGGCCGGCGAGATGTTCGCGCGGGTGCGGCGCAGCCTGCCGCGCGCGGCCCTGCCGCTGCCGGTAGGCCGCCCCGTGCTGGCCACGCTGGCGGCACTGCTGCCGGCTGCGCGCGGACCGGTCTCGCGCCTGGACATGGACCTGGTGGCGGACAACGGAGACGCGGAGCGGCTGCTGGGCGTGCGTGCGCGGCCGTTCCGCCCGGATGCGGCGATGTGGCAGGCGCCCGGCCCCCGGGAGTGAGCCGGCTACCGCGGTCCTGGGGTCCGGCCGCGGTCCGCGGCGGCGCCGGCCGTGGGGTGACTGGCGGGGCCTGCCTGTCGCCGGGGGGGTGTGGCCCGTAACCGTCAGTCCAGGAACACCCGGTGCACGGTGTCGGCCGCGGCCTCCAGTGAGAAGTGCCGGCGCACGTTGTCCAGCCCCGCGCCGGCCTGGGCCTCCCAGCGGGCGCGGTCCTGGTAGAGCGCGATCACGGCCGCGGCGAACGCCTCGGGCGCGTCCGCGACAGCCACGTCTACGCCGTCGCGCAGGTGCATGCCTTCCACCGCGCAACTGGTGGCCACCACCGGCTGGCCATGGGCCATGCTCAGGTTGATCTTGCCCTTGACCCCGGCGCCGAAGCGCAGGGGCGCCACCGCCAGGCGCGCGCCGTCCATCCATGGCGACAGGTCGGGCACGTGGCCATGGACGACGACGCCTGGATCGTCCGCCAGGGCCAGCACCTCGGCCGGCGGCTCCGCGCCGATGCAGTGGAACCGCACCCCGGGCAGCTTCGCGCGCACCCGCGGGAACACCTCGCGCCCGAACCACAGGGCCGCGTCGACGTTGGGCGGATGCCTGAAGCCCCCCACGAACACCAGGTCCTGGCGCTGCTCGAAGGGTGCGCCGGTTCCGGCGACCTCGTGCAGGTTGGACAGCAGCGCCACCTCCACGCCGGGCGCATCGCGCTGCAACTGGGCGAGCTCCTCGCTGCTCACCACCAGGGTCAGGTCGCATGCGCGCATGGCCGCCAGCTCGCGCTGGCGCGTGGCCTCGGCCGCGCGCAGGCCGGCCGCATCGCCGGCCAGCTCGGCACCGCGGCGTTCACGCAGGTAGTGCAGGTCGATGGTGTCGAACACCAGCCGCGCATCCGGCGCATGCCGGCGCAGCAACGGAGCCAGGCTGCCGGCCACGTGGTGGCGGGTGAGGACGATCACGTCGAAGCGCGCCGCGTTGGCCCTCAACCAGGCCGGCGCGGAACGGGCGAACGGCGCATACCAGGTTTCCACCCCGAGCCGCTGCAAGGCGGCGGTGGCCTCCCCGGCGTGTGCCAGGCCGGTCGGCAGGAACGCGACATGGGCGCCAGCGGTCCGCAGCATCCGCAGCAGGTTGAACTGGCGCAACGAGGCCGAGTCGCGGTCCGGGCGTGGCACCGCCTCGTCGACCACCAGGATCCGGCGCTGGCGCGCATGCAGCAGCGCCGGCGCGGGCACCGTGCCCGGGGCCGGCGCCCCGGCCAGGGCATGGGCCCACCTGGTGGCGAACACGCCGCGGTTGCGCACCTGGTAGGCCTTGATCCCGCTGCCGGTGTCGGTGCCGGCGGTGGTGCCCTCGTCATGCACCACCCGGCTGGCGGGCTGCACCAGGACCTGGCGGCCTGCTGCGCGCACCGCGAAGGCCAGGTCGGTGTCCTCGTAGTAGGCGGGGGCGTAGCGGGTGTCGAACCCGCCGACCGCGGCGAACAGGTCGCGCGGGATCGCCAGCGCCGCGCCGCTGCAGTAGTCGGCCTGGCGCAGGTAGGCGTAGCGCGGGTCGTCGGCCGACTCGAAGCGGCCGTAGCTCCAGGCCGAGCCGTCGCCAAACACCACGCCGCCGGATTCCTGCAGGCGGCCATCGGGGTACAGCAGCTGCGCGCCGACCAGCCCGGCATCGGGAACGGTGTCGAAAGTGTCCAGCAGCGCGTCCAGCCACCCCGGCTGCGCGAAGGTGTCGTTGTTGAGGAACACCAGGTACTGGCCGCGCGCCTGCGCGGCGCCGTCGTTGCAGGCGGCGATGAACCCGCCATTGCGGGCGCGGCGGTGGTAGCGCAGGCCCTGCACCTGTTCCATCCACGCGGCGGTGGCGTCGCTGCTGCCGTCGTCCACCACGATGACCTCGAACGCCGCCTCCGGCGGATGCGCGGCCAGGCTGCGCAGGCAGCCGAGGGTCGCTTCGCAGTGGTTGTAGACCGGGATGACGATACTGGCGCGCGGAGTGCCGACGTCACCGATGGTGGCGAGGCGGAACGGCGCGAACGGGGCCGGCGCGGGGATGGACAGCGGCTGGCGCGGCGCGGCGGCGGGCGGGCGCAGCTGCAGCAGCGCGCGCTGCCAGGTGGCGCGCCAGCCCCGTGCGCGCAGGCTGGAGGCGCCGCGTCGCGCCAGGCCCTGCAGGTGGGCGATCCGGAACCGGAGGGATGCCAGCCACTGGCCCGGCGATTCGCGCATGGGGGTCTGCAACTCCGACTGAAGGACGAAACCGGCCGGACACGGGCGTGCGGATGCCTGCGCTAGACTCGGCCAACTTCCGCATTCTCGCATTCCCGTGCCACGCCGAGCCGAACTGGACGATACCGACGACACCCCGGAAGCCGGCGCCCCGGCGTGGCGACGGCACCTGCTGACCGCGATGCTCGCCGCCTGCGCGCTGGCGGCCGGCTTCCTCGTGCCGTACACGATCCATCTCAACAACCGCGTCACCGAGCGTTTCGGCGCGCTGCAGTGGCAGATTCCCACCCGCGTCTATGCGCGCCCGCTGCAGCTGCAGCCGGGCCTGGCGATGGACGCGCGCACGCTGAAGACCGAGCTGGACGCGGCTGGCTACCAGGAGGACGGCGAAGGCCGGCGCCAGGGCAGCTACCACGCCGACGGCCGCCGCTTCACCATCTCCAGCCGCGGCTATGCCGACATCGACGGCCAGGTGCCGGCGCGGCGGATCGAGGTCACCCTGGGCGGAGGCAAGGTGGCGCGCCTGCGCGACGCCGAGGGCGGCAAGGCGCTCAAGGCCGCGCGACTGGACCCGGCGCGCATCGCCACCCTCTACGGCCAGCGCCAGGAAGAGCGGCGGCTGGTGCGGATCGAGGAGGTCCCCGAGCTGCTGACCACCAGCCTGCAGGCGGTGGAGGACCGCGACTTCGCGCGCCACCACGGCATCGACGTGTCCGGCATGATGCGCGCCGCGCTGGTCAACCTGCGCTCGGGCGAGAAGAGGCAGGGCGCCTCGACCCTCACCCAGCAGCTGGCCCGCAGCGGCCTGCTGGGGATCGGCAAGGAACAGACCTGGACGCGCAAGTTCAACGAGATCCTGTACGCGATGCTGCTGGAGGCGCGCTATGACAAGCGCACCATCCTGGAGACCTACCTCAACCAGGTCTACCTGGGCCAGCGCGGCGGGCAGGCGATCCACGGCGTGTCCTCCGGCGCCGAGTTCTGGTTCGGCCGCGACCTGGACGAGCTGACGATCGAGCAGACGGCGCTGCTCATCGGCCTGGTGAAGGGGCCGTCCTACTACGACCCGCGCCGGCACCCGGAGCGTGCGCTGGAGCGCCGCAACGTGGCCCTGTCGATGATGCATGCCACCGGCCTGATCAGCGATGCCGAGCACGAACGCGCGCGCAAGGCGCCTCTGGGCGTGACCGAGCGTCCGGGCGTGGCGGCGGCCAACCGGTTCCCGGCCTACATCGACCTGGTACGGCGCCAGCTGGGCACCGACTACCCCGAAAGCGCGCTGCAGGGCGCGGGCCTGACCGTGCTCACCGGCATGTCCCCGTCGGCCCAGGCCTACGCCGAGGGCGCGGTGACCCGCACCCTGGACGGGCTGCAGACCGGCAAGCGGCCCCCGTTGCAGGCGGCGGTGGTGCTCACCGACGTGCATGCCGGCGACGTGCTGGCGGTGGTCGGCGACCGCGATGCGGCCCAGCACGGCTTCAACCGCGCGGTCGAGGCGCGGCGCCCGGTCGGCTCGCTGCTCAAGCCGTTCGTGTACCTGCTGGCGCTGGCGCAGCCTGAGCGCTTCTCGCTGGCCAGCTTCGTCGAGGACACGCCGGTGACGGTGGAGCTCGGCCGCGGCCGGCGCTGGTCGCCGGGCAACTCGGACAACCGCAGCCACGGCACCGTGCGCCTGGTCGACGCGCTGGCCATGTCCTACAACCAGGCCACCGTGCGGGTCGGCATGCAGGTCGGCCCGGACCGGCTCGGGCAGCTGCTCAAGGTCCTGGCCGGGATCGACGGCGGGACCAATCCCTCGCTGATCCTGGGCTCGACCGACCAGAGTCCCTACGCGATGGCACAGCTGTACCAGTTCCTGGCGTCCGGGGGCGAGATCCAGCCGCTGCGCGCGGTGCGCGGCGTGCTCGATCCGCAGGGCCGGCTGCTCAAGCGCTACGACACCGCCCCGGCGCCGGCCCAGGAGGGTGACTCGATCGCCGCCAAGCTGGTGACGCTGGGCCTGCAGCAGGTGGTCAGCGACGGCACGGCGCGCCAGCTGCAGTCCGACGGGCTGGGGCGGCTGGCCCCGGCCGGCAAGACCGGCACCAGCAACGACGGCCGTGACAGCTGGTTCGCCGGCTACACCGGCGACCACCTGGCGGTGGTGTGGGTCGGCAACGACCAGAACGAGCAGACCGGCCTGTACGGCTCCACCGGCGCGATGCGGGTGTGGTCCGGGGTGTTCTCGCGCCTGCCCAGCTCGCCGCTGCGGGTGGACGGCAAGGGCGTGGAGTGGCACTGGGTGCGGTCCGAGGGAACCTACGTCACCGATGCCGACTGTCCCGGCGCGCGCCGGTTCGCCTTCGTGGCCGGCGCCGCGCCCGCCTACGCGCCGTGCGCGCCGGCCTATGCGCCCGATCCAGCCGCCGAAGACGCGTCCGGTCAGCAGGAGCCCGGGTTCTGGCGCCGCCTGTTCGGAGGCGGCCGCCCCGAGGCACCGTCCGAGCCGGCCCCGCCGCAGCCGCCTGCGCCATAATGGCGCGCATGGATACCTCCCCCCGTTTCCTGGCCGCCGGCATGGCGTGCCTGATGCTGGCCGCCTGTGGCACCACCCCGCCGCCACCGGTCCCGGCCGCGCCGGTGGTCACCCCCCAGCAGCGGCTGGATGCGGTGCGCGCCGCCGCCGGCGTGGACGACACGGAACTCGACGTGCAGCCGCTGCGCGACCCGCAGGTCGAGGACCTGCGCGTGCGGGCCCACGAGGCGCTGGCGGGCGGCCAGGCGGAAGCTGCCGCCAATGCCCTCAACCAGGCCCTGCTGATCGTGCCAGACGACCCGGCGGTACTGCAGGAGCGTGCGGAGATCGCGCTGCTGCAGGCCCAGTACGAGCGTGCCGAGACGCTTGCACGCCGTGCGTACGATGTCGGCTCGCGGGTCGGGCCGCTGTGCCGCCGCCACTGGGCGACCATCGAGCAGGCGCGCCTGGCGCGCGACCAGGCCGAGAATGCCGCGTCGGCCAGGGGCCAGCTGGCCACCTGCACGGTGCCGGGGCTGCAGCGGTTCTGACGTGCCGGCCGCGGCAGCTGCCGCGGCCGTGCCGCTTCCGCGCGCATCCCGCATCCACCATGTCCCTTCTTGCCCAGGCCAGCCGCGAGGCGCTCAGCGACGGCGGTGCCCTCGCCGGGCGGGTGGACGGGTTCACCGCCCGCCCCGCGCAACAGCGCCTGACCGCCGCGGTGGCCGAGGCCATCGAGCAGCGCGAGGTGCTGCTGGCCGA
>JBQGEI010000234.1:0-4214 GCA_052039535.1 Pseudoxanthomonas sp. | reverse complement strand
ACCTTGAAGTTGTCCTCGCGTCCTTCCACCAGCAACGGGCGCAACCCCTGCCGCTCGAAGGCCATGGCCTCGTCGGTGACCTCCACGCCCTCGGCGGCGGCGGCCTCCAGCGCGCGGGTCAGCTGCAGCCGGCGGAACAGTTGCGGGGTCAACGCCCGCCACAGGCGCTCACGCGGCTCGGTGCCGTCGATACCGCCATCGTCGCCGGCCCGCTTGAGGGTGTCCCGCACCGGGGCCGCCAGGATCGCGCCGACCGGATCGGCCCGGCCGCGTTCCAGCAGCGCATCCAGGTCCGCCAGTGCGAGGTTCGGACGGGCGGCGTCGTGCACCAGCACGAAGTCGTCCGGACGTACCGACTCGGGCAGTGCCTGCAGGGCGGCCAGCACCGAAGCCGCGCGGCTGTCGCCGCCGGTGCAGGCCAGCAGCGGCTTGCCGCGGTATTCGTGCCAGCCTGGCCAGCGCGGGTCGTCGCCGGACAAGGCCACCACCACGCCGGCCACCGCAGGATGCGCCAGCAGCACGTCCAGGGTATGGACCAGCAGCGGCCTGCCGGCCACCTCCAGGTACTGCTTGGGGATTTCGCTGCCGAAGCGCGTGCCACGTCCAGCCGCGGGGACCACCGCCCACACCAGGCCCATCATTCCTCCTCGGGAACCGGCACCGGAGGCGGCGTGCGCGGCTGCGGATCCTCCACCACCCGGTAGAAGGTCTCGCCAGGCTTGATCATCCCCAGCTCGCTGCGCGCACGCTCCTCGACCGCCGCCACGCCTTCCTTGAGGTCACGCACTTCGGCGGCCAGGGCGGCATTGCGCTCGCCCAGGCCGCCGTTCTCGCGGCGCTGGCTCTCCACCTGCGCGGCCAGTGCGGTGACTTCGCCCGCGTTGCCGATGCCGAACCAGAGCCGGTACTGCAGCCATCCCAGCAGCAGGAGCAGGCCCAGGAGCACCCAGCGCAGCACGGGCGTCTCCGGATCAGCGCTTGAGCGAGATGAACGCGTCGCGCCCGGCGTAGCGGGCCGAGCCACCCAGCGCTTCCTCGATGCGCAGCAGCTGGTTGTACTTGGCCACGCGGTCGCTGCGGCACAGCGAGCCGGTCTTGATCTGGGTCGCGGTGGTGGCCACGGCGATATCCGAGATCGTGGTGTCCTCGGTCTCGCCGGAGCGGTGCGACACGATCGAGGCGTAGTTGGCCTGGTGCGCCATGGCGATCGCTTCCAACGTCTCGGTCAGGGTGCCGATCTGGTTGACCTTGATCAGGATCGCGTTGGCGGTGCCCGAGTCGATGCCCTGCCTGAGGATCTTCGGGTTGGTCACGAACAGGTCGTCGCCGACCAGCTGCACCTTGTCGCCGACGCGGTCGGTCAGCAGCTTCCAGCCGGCCCAGTCGTCCTCGGCCAGGCCGTCCTCGATGGTGATGATCGGGTACTGGGCAACCCAGTCGGCCAGGAAGTCGACGAACTGCTCGGGCGACAGGCGCTTGTTCTCGCCGACCAGGTGGTACTTGCCATTGTCGAAGAACTCGCTGGAGGCCACGTCCAGGCCCAGCAGGATGTCCTCGCCGGCGGTGTAGCCGGCCTTGCCGATCGCCTCGAGGATGGTGTCCAGCGCTTCCACATTGCTGCGGAAATCCGGGGCGAAGCCGCCCTCGTCGCCCACCGCGGTGCTCAGGCCGTGGCCCTTCAGCACCGACTTGAGCGAATGGAAGATCTCCGTGCCCGCGCGCAGCGCCTCGGAGAACGAGGCCGCGCCGACCGGCAGGATCATGAACTCCTGGAAATCGACGTTGTTGTCGGCGTGGGCGCCGCCGTTGATGATGTTCATCATCGGCACCGGCAGCGACGCCTGCGTCCCGGTCAGGCCCGACAGGTACTGCCACAGCGCCTGCTTCCTCGAGGCGGCGACCGCGTGCGCGGCAGCCATCGAGACGCCCAGCAGCGCATTGGCGCCCAGGCGACCCTTGTTCTCGGTGCCGTCCAGGTCGATCAGGCGACGGTCCAGGCCCTGCTGGTCGGCCGCATCGAAGCCGGCCAGCGCCTGGGCGATGGCGCCATTGACGTTGCCGACCGCATTCTTCACGCCCTTGCCCAGGTAGCGGGTCTTGTCGCCGTCGCGCAGCTCCACGGCCTCCTTGGTGCCGGTGGAGGCGCCCGACGGCACCGCCGCGCGGCCGAAGGAGCCGTCCGCCAGGGTGACCTCGGCTTCGAGGGTGGGATTGCCGCGGCTGTCGAGGATCTCGCGGGCGTGGATCTTGGCGATGCTGGTCATGGAGGTGGCAAACGTCCGGTGGGTGGAGTCGCCGGGAAGTTTAGCGGAGCGCGGCGTTCCCTGCCGCTTTTTCCCCGGTGTTTCCGCCACTTGCGGCGTGCCGGTTCGTTGCCTGGGAAACGGCCGGCCCGTGCCCGGTCACCGACCACCGGCCTGGCGGGAGACCTGCGTCATGGCGCGCCGGCAGGTGGCCGGGCGGGCACCGGGCGGGCATGGCGCGCGCGCCATGCCCGCAGCGCGCGTCAGAGCGTCTGCTCGATGAAGCCGTTCTTCTTGGTGATGGAGTCCAGCGCCAGCAAGGTTTCCAGCAGCGCCTCCATCTTGCCCAGCGGCCAGGCATTGGGGCCGTCGGACAGGGCCTTGGACGGATCCGGATGGGTCTCGGCGAACAGGCCGGCCACGCCCACCGCCACCGCCGCGCGCGCCAGCACCGGCACGAACTCGCGCTGGCCGCCGGAGCTGGTGCCCTGCCCGCCGGGCAGCTGCACCGAGTGGGTGGCATCGAACACCACCGGGCAGCCGGTGTCACGCATCACGCTGAGCGAGCGCATGTCGCTGACCAGGTGGTTGTAGCCGAAGCTCGCGCCGCGCTCGCAGACCATGATCTGCCCGTTGCCGGTCGACTTCGCCTTCTCCACCACCGGCTTCATGTCCCACGGCGACAGGAACTGGCCCTTCTTGATGTTGACCGGTTTTCCGGCGGCGCAGACTTTCCGGATGAAATCGGTCTGGCGCACGAGGAAGGCCGGCGTCTGCAACACGTCGACCACCGACGCGACCTCGTCCATCGGGGTGTATTCGTGCACGTCGGTGAGCACCGGCACGCCGATCTGCTTCTTCACCTCCGCCAGCACCTTCAGCCCCTCCTCCATGCCCGGCCCACGGAAGCTGGTGCCGGAGGTGCGGTTGGCCTTGTCGAAGCTGGACTTGAAGATGAAGTTCATCCCCAGCCGGCCGGTGATCTCCTTGAGCTGGCCGGCCACGTCCAGCTGCAGCTGCATCGACTCGATCACGCACGGGCCGGCGATCAGGAACAGCGGCTGGTCCAGGCCGGCTTCGAATCCACACAGTTTCATCGCGTTTTCCTCTCTGGGGAGCGCAGCCGGCAGCGGCGGCGAGTGGACGTGCTAGTTCATACCCGCCGGCGCGAAGGCCGCGCCAAGCGGGCCGGCCTCAGGCCCGGGCTTCCTTCAGCAGCTTGCCGCCGGCCTTCCTCTCGCGCGCGGCGCGGATGAAGCCGACGAACAGCGGATGGCCTTCGCGCGGGGTCGACAGGAACTCCGGGTGTGCCTGGCAGGCCAGGAACCACGGGTGCTCGGTGCCGGGCAGCTCGACCATCTCCACCAGCAGGTCGTCCATGGACTTGGCCGAGATGACCAGGCCGGCGTCTTCCAGCTGGGTGCGGTAGCGGTTGTTGAACTCGTAGCGGTGGCGGTGGCGCTCGGCGACCACGTCCCTGCCGTACAGCTCGCGCGCCAGGGTGCCCGGCTTGAGCCGCTGCTCCTGCAGGCCCAGGCGCATCGTGCCACCCAGGTCGGATTTCTCGTCGCGCTTCTCCACCTCGCCGGCGGCGGTGCGCCACTCGGTGATCAGGCCGATCACCGGATGCGGGCACTGCTTGTCGTTCTCGGTGCTGTTGGCGCCTTCCAGCCCGGCGCGGTGGCGGGCGAAATCCACCACCGCCGCCTGCATGCCGTAACAGATGCCGAAGTACGGCACGCCGCGCTCGCGTGCGTAGCGGGAGGTCAGCACCTTGCCTTCGAAACCGCGGTCGCCGAAGCCGCCCGGCACCAGGATGCCGTCGACATCGCCCAGCAGCTCTTCGGCCGAGGTCTCGATGTCCTGGGATTCCAGCCATTTCAGGTTGACCCGCGTGCGCTGGCGCAGGCCGCCATGCTTGAGCGCCTCGCCCACGGACTTGTACGCGTCCTTGTGGTCCACGTACTTGCC
>JBQGEI010000233.1:0-2730 GCA_052039535.1 Pseudoxanthomonas sp. | reverse complement strand
GGACGGGCCGATCCTGACCGACTCCGGCGGCTTCCAGGTGTTCTCGCTGGCCCACCGTCGCAAGATCACCGAGCAGGGCGTGACCTTCGCCTCGCCGACCGACGGTGCCCGGGTGTTCCTGGGCCCGGAGGAGAGCATGCGGATCCAGAAGGTGCTCGACTCGGACGTGGTGATGATCTTCGACGAGTGCACCCCGTACCCGGCCACCGAGGACGTGGCCCGGCGCTCGATGGAACTGAGCCTGCGCTGGGCGCAGCGCTCGCGCGAGGCCCACGACGGGCTGGGCAACGACGCCGCCCTGTTCGGCATCGTCCAGGGCAGCGTCTACCACGACCTGCGCAGCCGCTCGCTGGACGGGCTGCAGGCCATCGGCTTCGACGGCTATGCCATCGGCGGCCTGGCCGTGGGCGAGCCGGAGCACGAACGCAACGCCATGCTCGAGCACCTGCACCCGCGGCTTCCGGCGGACCGGCCGCGCTACCTGATGGGCGTGGGCCGGCCGGAGGATCTGGTCGAGGGCGTGGCCCGCGGCGTGGACATGTTCGACTGCGTGATGCCGACCCGCAACGCACGCAACGGCCACTACTTCACCTCGTTC
Organism: Pseudoxanthomonas sp.; assembly: GCA_052039535.1. Lineage (GTDB taxonomy): Bacteria > Pseudomonadota > Gammaproteobacteria > Xanthomonadales > Xanthomonadaceae > Pseudoxanthomonas. The sequence goes on along the minus strand of JBQGEI010000233.1, from coordinate 2,132 downwards.
GGCACGGTCCGGATCCGCAACGCGAAGTACGAGCGCGACCTGGACCCGATCGAGCCCGGCTGCGGCTGCGTGGCCTGCGCCGGCGGCTACACCCGCAGCTACCTGCGCCACCTGGACCGCTGCAACGAGATGCTGGGGCCGATGCTGGGCACCCTGCACAACCTCTGGTACTACCAGAAGCTGATGGCCGACATGCGGGCGGCCATCGCAGAGGGCCGGTTCGGGGCCTTCCGGCGGGATTTCTACGCCCGTCGCGGCGGCTGAGGGAAAGGTCACGGCGCCGGAGGCGGCTGGCCCATCCCGGGATGGGGCCCAGCGGGCGGGAACCACGGCGCGCGGAAAAGGTCCAAGCCGCGCTTGCAATGGGGCCGGCTCGCCCCTATGGCATAATCCCCGGCTATTTTCAGCCTTGACAGGAACCACCGATGAGCGTCCTCGCCACCCTGAGCCCGACCGCCTTCATTGCCGCGGCCCCCGCGCCGCAGGGCGGCGGCTTCGGCATGCTGCTGTTCCCGATCGTCCTGATCGCGATCATGTACTTCCTGATGATCCGCCCGCAGATGAAGCGGCAGAAGGAGCACCAGGCGATGCTGGGCAAGCTGTCGCGCGGCGACGAGGTGCTGACCAGCAGCGGAATCGCCGGCGTGGTGACCGAGATCGGCGATGCGTTCGTCACCATCGAGGTGGCCGAAAACGTGCGCCTGCGGGTCCAGAAGTCCGCCGTCGGCAACTTGCTGCCCAAGGGCACCCTGAAGTCCGCCTGATCCGTCCGTCCCACCTTTGAGCGTGGTCCCGCGGGTCGGGGCCGCGCGGGGTTCCGCAATGCTCGAATTTCCCCGCTGGAAGTACTTGGTGATCCTGGTCGTGCTGGCGGTCAGCGTGCTGTACGCGCTGCCCAACATCTACCAGAACGACTACGCCGTGCAGATCACCGCCAATCGTGGCGCCTCGCTGGACCAGGCGCTGGGCGGGCGGGTCTCGCAGGACCTCGCGGCCGCCGGTGTCACGCCCAAGTCCGTAGCCGTGGAGGGCGACAGCCTGATGGTCCGCCTGGGCGACGCCGACGCCCAGACCCTGGCCGCCGACGCCCTGCGTCCGGCGCTTGGCGAGAACTACACCGTCGCCCTGAACCTGGCCTCCAACGTGCCGGACTGGCTGGAGCGCCTGGGCGCCCGGCCGATGGTGCTGGGCCTGGACCTGCAGGGCGGCGTGCACTTCGTGCTGCAGGTCGACCAGAAGGCGGCGCTGGAGAAGCGCGTGGACGCCTACGCCGAGGACGTGCGCGTGACCCTGCGCGACAAGCGCATCCGCTACACCGCGGTGGACCGCCGCCCCGACCACAGCATCGTGGTCTCCCTGGGCAGTGGCTCCGACCCGGACCAGGCGCGTACCGAGCTGGCGCTGGCCATGCCGACCATGAACGTGGACGTGCAGGGCAACCGCCTGGTGGTGCGCATTCCGGACGCCGAGCTCAACCAGATCGCCGGCTCGGCGATCGAGCAGAACATCGCCACCCTGCGCAACCGCGTCAACGAGCTGGGCGTGGCCGAGCCGATCATCCAGCGCCAGGGCGAGGAACGCATCGTGGTGCAGCTGCCCGGCGTGCAGGACACCGCCGAGGCCAAGCGCATGATCGGCGCGACCGCCACCCTGGAGTACCGGGCCCTGATCGAAGGCAACGCCGCCGACGCGGTCGCCAGCGGCCGCGTGCCGCCCGAGGCCAAGGTGTACTACCGCCGCGACGGGCGGCCGGAGCTGCTGAGCAAGCGGGTGATCGTCACCGGCGACCAGATGGTCGCCGCCACCAGCTCGGTGGACCAGAACGGCCTGCCGGCGGTGAGCGTCACCCTGAACAACGTCGGTGGCGACCGCATGTTCGACTTCACCAGCGCCAACGTCGGCAAGCCGATGGCGGTGGTGTACACCGAGCGCATCCCGCAGGTGACCGAGGTCAACGGCGAGGAGGTGCGCAGCTTCCGGGTCAAGGAGGAGGTGATCTCCGTGGCCAACATCAACGGCGTGTTCGGCAAGAACTTCCAGACCACCGGCCTGGAGAAGACCGAGGCCGACGACCTGGCCAAGCTGTTGCGTGCCGGCTCGCTGGCCGCGCCGATGGATTTCGTCGAAGAGCG
>JBQGEI010000232.1:0-2790 GCA_052039535.1 Pseudoxanthomonas sp. | reverse complement strand
GCATCCAGGCTGTAGGCGCCGGTGCTGCGCGAGAGCATCCAGTTCGCGGCCAGGCGCAGGTTGGCGATGACCTGGCCCGGGGTTTCCTCCAGCCCGGAAAAGCGCAGCATCAGGATCGCCGCCAGCTGGTCCACGGCGTCCTCCTGGCGTCCGGTGACCGGCAGGTCCAGCAGGTGGACCAGGCCGTGTCCGGTCTCGTGCAGCACGATGAAGCGGACGTTGGCCAGCACGTAGCGCAACGCATGCCCATCGTCCAGGCCGAGCAGCCGGCCATGCTCCTGGCCGCGCTCGTACAGGGTGCGCAGGGTCTCGTAACACAGCACCACCTCGGCGCTGGCCGGGCGATAGAACGCACCGAACTCGCCGCACTCGGTGGTCACATAGCGCAGCGGGCGCGGCAGGGCGAACATGCCATCGATCGCCTGCACTTCCGGGAGCCGCCGCCACAGATCGGCGTCGCGCACCCGCTGGTGGATCGGCTGCAGTGCGGGCGAAGCCGGTGGCAGATAGGCGTATTCGAAGGCGGGCCCGACGACGGTGGTGGCTGGCGCCTCGCCGCGTGCGCCGCGCGCGGCACAGCCGCCGAACAGCTGGACCAGGCCCAGCGCGACCAGGGCGGCGAACAGGACGCACAGGATCCGGGGCATCGACGGCGGCAAAGGGTCTGGGTCACGGAGCGTAAGGGAACGGTGAAGGCGTCGTCCACGCCGGGGTCCGGGGCGCACGGCGGTTTCACCGGTACACCGGCATGGTCATGGCCCCTACCCCCGGGTTGCTTCATGTCCGACACCGCCGTACCGGCTCCCGCTCCACGCCAGGGCCAGCCCGATAGCAAGCTCAGCCGCGAGGCATTCGGGCAGCGTTACCGTGCCGCGTTCACCGACCCGGCGTTCGCGCCGCACCGCGAAGCGGTCGACCGGCTGACCGAGGTGGCATGGCAGGCCTATCAGCAAGGGCGCAAGGCGCCGTTTACCCATCCGGCGGGCGAAGGGTTTGCCGACCCGGACTACGACCTCTCCGACGAATGGCGCGCCGCGCGCGACGCCATCGATGCGGCGCAGGCACGCCAGCGCGACCCGGCCCCGCCGCCGCGTGTGCTGCTGGTATGTGCTTCACCGCGCAGCGAGCACACCTGCCCCGGCGAGATGTCCAAGACCTGGCGCCTGCTGGAGGCCGCACGTGACACCCTCACCGCCGCCGGTGCGCAGTGCGACGTGCTGGAACTCAACCGCACCACCTCCGAATACGGCCGCCAGATCCATCCCTGCAAGGGCTGCGTGTCCACCGCGATGCCGCTGTGCCACTGGCCGTGCTCGTGCTATCCCAACCATGGCCTGGGGCAGCACCTCGACTGGATGAACGAGATCTACGTGCGCTGGGCCGAGGCGCACGCGGTGATGATCATCACCCCGGTGCACTGGAACAGCCCGACTTCGCCGCTGAAGCTGATGATGGACCGGCTGGTCTGCGCCGATGGCGGCAACCCGGATCCCACACCCACCGGCGGCAAGGACGCCGGCCGCGCCAAGGCCCTGGAGCTGGCCGGCTGGGGCTACCCGCAACACCTGGCGGGGCGTGCGTTCTCGGTGGTGGTGCATGGCGACGCCGAGGGCACCCGGGGCGTACGCCACATCCTCACCGACTGGCTGCGCGGGATGGGGCTGGTGGATGCCGGCGGCCCCTCGCAGGTGGACCGCTACATTGGCTACTACGAGCCCTACGCCACCAGCCACCAGGCCCTGGATGACGCGCCGGCGATGTTCCAGGAAGCCCGCAACGCGGCGCTGTCGCTGCTGGAACGGGTGCGGCAGCTGCGCCACGGCCGGCCCGATGCCGGGTCCGGGCTGGAACCGCCCCGGCAGAAGTAGTAGTGGGGCCGCGGCGGCCTATCTGCCGGACAGTCCGTGGCGCCGGTGCCACTGTTCCAGCGACTCTTCCGGAAAACCGTCGAGGTGTCGTTCGCCCGGTCCCTCCGGCACCTTCACCCATCCGGCCTTCGAGCCCAGCAGCATGTGCACGCGCTCCGGTGGCACCGGCAGCGGCGTATCGATCGCCGAGGCGTGTGGATGCACCAGGTCGGGCCACTGCGGATCGAACAGCCACAGCGCGCTGCCGCACTCCATGCAGAAATGCCGCAATGCCCGGCTCACCCGGCAGCGGCCATCGTCTTCGCGGATACGGGCGTTGTACACGCCCAGGTACTGGCGTCCTTCCACCTCGAGCGTGGCGGCATGCGCGCCGAGGTTGACCGCGCTGCCACCGCCACCTGCGGTCTTGCGGCAGATCGAGCAATAGCAGTGCATGAACGGCACCGGCGCATAGGCCTCGCAGCGGAACCGCACATTGCCGCAGTGGCAGGAACCTTCGAGTCGCACGGCATCATCTCGTCCGGGAACCGGTTGAACCCTGCCGGCGCCGACGCGAAGCCTGTGTCAGTGCGCCTGCAGGGCTTGCCGGGCTCAGGCGAACCGGCGTCGGCCCCGGACGACCGACATGTGGTGCGTGCCCGCCAGCGCCGTGGTGCGGTGCTTGATGTCCTGCATGAACACCCATTGCCCGGTCACCTGTCCGGGGGCGACATCGATCATCATGTAGCCGCGCTGGCTGGTGTCGGCCCAGGCCAGTTCCGGGTTGGTCCTGATGAACGCTTGGGCCACGTCCCCCGGATCGGCTGCCAGGCTGCCCTCCATGCCGCGCGAAGTCACCGCCTGCCCTGCGAACTCCACGCCCGCAGGCTGGCCGTCCTCCAGCAGCGAATACGCCCAGGCGTTGTGGCTGTCCCCGGACAGC
>JBQGEI010000231.1:0-5526 GCA_052039535.1 Pseudoxanthomonas sp. | reverse complement strand
CCGTCGCCGCGCCAGTCCGACGTGATGATCGTCGCCGGCACCCTGGTCAACAAGATGGCCCCGGCCCTGCGCAAGGTCTACGACCAGATGCCGGACCCGAAGTGGGTGATCTCGATGGGCAGCTGCGCCAATGGCGGCGGCTATTACCACTACTCGTACTCGGTGGTGCGCGGCTGCGATCGCGTGGTGCCGGTGGACATCTACGTCCCCGGGTGCCCGCCGACGGCCGAGGCGCTGGTGTACGGCATCCTGCAGCTGCAGAAGAAGATCTGGCGCACGCAGACGGTGGCGGCGGAAAAGAACAACACCATCGCCCGCTGATTCCCTTTCGATGATCCACCGCGCCCTAGGGCGCACCAATGATGGAAAAGCCAAGCCCCATGGCCGAGCCAGCTGCCACCTTCGCCCAGCGACTGCGCGACCGGTTCCCCGGCGCCACGGTCTCCGTGGCCGAGCCCCGTGGTGAAGTCACCCTCGAGGCCGGCGCCCCGGACCTGGTCGCCACCTGCATTGCCCTGCGCGACGAGTTCGGCTTTGAACAGCTGATCGACGTCTGCGGCATCGATTACATGGGCTACGGAAGCGACGAGTGGGACACCGACGATGTGTCCAGCGGCGGCTTCAGTCGCGGCGTGGAGGGCAAGGGTCCGGGCCGCTTCGGCTGGAGCGAGCAGCCCAGCGAGCAGGGCGCCGGCGGCGTCGAACCGACGCTGGTGCCTGAGCACCGTTTTGCCGCGGTCATCCACCTGCTGTCCTATGCCAACAACCGTCGCCTGCGCCTGCGCTGTTTCGCGCCGGACGACACGCTGCCGGTGGTGCCGTCGCTGACGGGCGTCTGGAAGGGCGCCAACTGGTTCGAGCGCGAGGCATTCGACCTGTACGGCATCATCTTCGAGGGTCACCCGGACCTGCGCCGGATCATGACCGACTACGGTTTCGTCGGCCATCCGTTCCGCAAGGACTTCCCGCTGATCGGCAACGTCGAGGTCCGCTACGACGAACAGCGCAAGCGCGTGGTCTACGAGCCGGTGACCTCGGTCGAGCCACGCGTCGGCGTGCCGCGCGTGATCCGCGACGACGCCCGCTACCAGACCGCCGCCGGCGAAGCCGCACAACGGGAGGCCGCCAAGTGAGCGCGCAGATGCTTACGGACATCCATGGCCAGCCGGCCCCGTCGCCGGCCGGTGCCGCCGCCCTGCGGCAGGAGATCCGCAACTACACCATGAACTTCGGCCCGCAGCACCCGGCCGCGCATGGCGTGCTGCGCCTGATCCTGGAAATGGACGGCGAGACCATCATCCGCGCCGATCCGCACGTGGGCCTGCTCCATCGCGGCACCGAGAAGCTGGCCGAGTCCAAGCCGTTCAACCAGTCGATCCCGTACATGGATCGCCTGGATTACGTGTCGATGATGTGCAACGAGCACGCCTACGTGCGCGCGATCGAGAACCTGCTGGGGGTCGAGGCGCCGGAGCGGGCCCAGTACATCCGCACCATGTTCGACGAGGTCACCCGCATCCTGAACCACCTGATGTGGATCGGCGCCAGCGCGCTGGACCTGGGTGCGATGGCGGTGTTCCTGTACGCGTTCCGCGAGCGCGAGGAGCTGATGGACGTCTACGAGGCGGTCAGCGGCGCGCGCATGCACGCGGCTTACTACCGCCCCGGCGGCGTGTACCGCGACCTGCCGGACGCCATGCCCAGGTACAAGGAGTCGCCCTGGAACAAGGGGGCCAAGCTCAAGCGCTTCAACGAGGCGCGCGAAGGCTCCCTGCTGGACTACCTGGAGCACTTCACCCGCGAGTTCCCGAAGCGCGTGGATGAGTACGAGACCCTGCTGACGGACAACCGCATCTGGAAGCAGCGTACCGTCGGCATTGGCGTGGTCACGCCCGAGCAGGCCTATGCCTGGGGCATGACCGGCGTGATGCTGCGCGGTTCCGGCCTTGCCTGGGACCTGCGCAAGAAGCAGCCGTACGCGAAGTACGACGCGGTCGATTTCGACATCCCGGTCGGCACCAACGGCGACTGCTACGACCGCTACCTGGTCCGCGTCGCCGAGATGCGCCAGTCCAACCGCATCATCGCCCAGTGCGTGAAGTGGCTGAAGCAAAACCCGGGCCCGGTGATGGTCAGGAACTTCAAGGTCGCCCCTCCCAGCCGGGAGGAGATGAAGGACGACATGGAAGCCCTGATCCACCACTTCAAGCTGTTCTCCGAAGGCTACTGCGTGCCGGCGGGCGAGACCTACGCCGCGGTCGAGGCGCCCAAGGGCGAGTTCGGCTGCTACCTGGTGTCCGACGGCGCGAACAAGCCGTTCCGCGTGCACTTGCGTGCGCCCGGTTTCGCCCACCTCTCGTCGATGGACGAGATCGTGCGCGGCCACATGCTTGCCGACGTCGTTGCGATGATCGGTACCTATGATCTTGTGTTTGGTGAGGTGGATCGATGAAGGCCACCGGTAATTTCGAGAATGCGCGCAACGTCGACCCGCTGGTCGTGCTGAGCGACGACACCCGCGCGCACATCGACCACTGGTTGACCAAGTTCCCGCCGGACCGCAAGCGGTCGGCGGTGCTGCAGGGGCTGCACGCGGCCCAGGAACAGAACAACGGCTGGCTCAGCGACGAGCTGATCGCCGCGGTCGCGAAGTATCTCGACATCCCGCCGGTGTGGGCCTACGAGGTCGCCACGTTCTACACGATGTTCGAGACCCAGCCGGTCGGGCGCAACAACGTCGCGTTCTGCACCAATATCAGCTGCTGGCTCAACGGGGCGCAGGAGCTGGTCGCCCATGCCGAGCAGAAGCTGGGCTGCAAGCTGGGCGGATCCACCGCCGATGGCCGCGTCTACCTCAAGCGCGAGGAAGAGTGCGTTGCCGCGTGCTGTGGCGCCCCGGTGGTCGTGATCAACGGCCATTACCACGAGAAGCTCACCACCGAGAAGGTGGACGAGCTGCTCGACGGACTGAAGTGAGGCCGGCGGACATGGCACACCACCCGAAGATTTCCGAGGGCTACGGCCCGGTCGGCCCGGCACCGAAGGAGCACCAGGCGGTCTACACGACGTTGCACTTCGACAAGCCGTGGTCGTACGAGAACTACCTCAAGACCGGCGGCTACCAGGCCCTGCGCAGGATCCTCACCGAGAAGATCGCGCCGGCCGACGTGGTCGAGATGGTCAAGCAGTCCGGCCTGCGCGGCCGCGGTGGGGCGGGTTTCCCGACCGGCCTGAAGTGGAGCTTCATGCCCAAGGGCGACATGCAGAAGTACATCCTCTGCAATTCGGACGAGTCCGAGCCGGGCACCGCCAAGGACCGCGACATCCTGCGCTACAACCCGCACGCGGTGATTGAGGGCATGGCCATCGCCTGCTATGCCACCGGTTCGACCGTGGGCTACAACTACCTGCGCGGCGAATTCCACCACGAGCCGTTCGAGCATCTGGAGGAGGCGACCGCCGAGGCCTACGCCAACGGCTGGCTGGGCAAGGACATCCTCGGCTCGGGCATCGACATCGACATCTACAACGCGCTGGGCGCCGGGGCCTACATCTGCGGCGAGGAAACCGCGCTGATGGAGTCGCTCGAAGGCAAGAAGGGCCAGCCCCGCTTCAAGCCGCCGTTCCCGGCGAACTTTGGCCTTTACGGCAAGCCGACCACGATCAACAACACCGAGACCTACGCCTCGGTGCCGGCGATCGTGCGCAACGGCGCCGAGTGGTTCATGAACCTGGGCAAGCCGAACAATGGCGGCTGCAAGATCTTCTCGGTGTCCGGCCATGTCGCGCGCCCGGGCAACTACGAGATCCGCCTCGGCACCCCGTTCTCGGAGCTGCTGGAGCTTGCCGGCGGCATCCGTGGGGGCAACCGCATCAAGGGCGTGATCCCGGGCGGCTCTTCGATGCCGGTGTTGCCGGGCGAGGTGATGATGGGCCTGACCATGGACTACGACGCCATCCAGAAGGCCGGCTCCGGCCTGGGTTCGGGCGCGGTCATCGTCATGGACCACACCACCTGCATGGTGCGCGCGTGCCAGCGCATCGCGCGCTTCTACTACAAGGAAAGCTGCGGCCAGTGCACCCCGTGCCGCGAGGGTACCGGCTGGATGTACCGCATGCTGACCCGCATCGCCAACCTCGAAGCGACCCTGGACGACCTGCACATGCTGCGCGCGGCCGCGGGCCAGATCGAGGGCCACACCATCTGCGCGTTCGGCGAGGCCGCCGCCTGGCCGGTCCAGGGCTTCCTCCGCCACTACTGGCATGAATTCGAATACGCGATCGTGAACAAGCGCTTCCTCGTCGACGACGAGCGTGACGGCACGGTGGTGCGCTCCAACCTGGAGGTGGCCGCGTGAGTGCGCAGCCTGTCAATCCGAACCTGCCGCCGGACCACGTCACCGTCTTCATCGACGGCGTGGAGCTTGCGGCGCCCAAGGGATCGATGATCATCCAGGCCGCCGACAAGGCCGGCATCCCGATCCCGCGGTTCTGCTACCACGACAAGCTGGCGATCGCCGCGAACTGCCGCATGTGCCTGGTGGATACCGAGGTGGGCGGGCGTTCGGCGCCCAAGCCGGCCCCGGCCTGCGCCACGCCGGTGATGGACGGCATGAAGGTCTTCACCCGCAACGAGAAGGCGCTGAAGTCCCAGCGCAACGTGCTTGAGTTCCTGCTGATCAACCACCCGCTGGACTGCCCGGTCTGCGACCAGGGCGGCGAGTGCGAGCTGCAGGACCTGTCGCTGGGCTACGGCCGCTCGGTCAGCCGCTTCGTCGAGCGCAAGCGCGTGGTGCCGGACGAGGACATCGGTCCGCTGGTCGCCACCGAGATGACCCGCTGCATCCAGTGCACCCGCTGCGTGCGTTTCACCGGCGAGATCGCCGGCACGTACGAGCTGGGTGGCATGTACCGCGGCGAGAACCTGCAGATCGGCACCTACGACGGCAAGCCGTTGACCACCGAGCTGTCCGGCAACGTCATCGACGTTTGCCCGGTCGGCGCGCTGACCAACAAGGTGTTCCAGTTCCGCGCCCGTCCGTGGGAGCTGATCGCCAGGGAGTCGCTCGGTTACCACGACGCATTGGGCTCGAACCTGTTCCTGCACGCCCGCCGCGGGGAAGTGCTGCGCGCGGTCCCGCGCGAGAACGAGCTGGTCAACGAGTGCTGGCTGTCCGACCGTGATCGCTACTCGCACCAGGGCCTGAACGCCGCCGACCGCGCCACCGTGCCGCTGCTCAAGACGGGCGGGGAGTGGAAGGAAGCGACCTGGGCCGAGGCCCTGTCCGCTGCCGCCGCGATCCTGCGCGACAACAGGGGCGATGACCTGGGCGTGCTGGTGCACCCGGCCACCTCGAACGAGGAGGGCGGCCTGCTGGCCGCGCTGGCCGCCGAGCTGGGCACCGGGAACATCGACCACCGCATCGCCAGCCGCGACTTCTCCGACGCCGCGGTCGCCGAACCGTTCGCGCTGCCGGTCGCCGAGATCGAGCAGGCCGACGTGATCGTCGTGGTCGGCAGCAACAT
>JBQGEI010000230.1:0-3415 GCA_052039535.1 Pseudoxanthomonas sp. | reverse complement strand
GATGCCTACCGCCGCATCCGCAACACCGCGCGCTTCCTGCTGGCCAACCTGCACGGCTTCGAGCCGGCGCGCGACCTGCTGCCGCTGGAGGAGATGGTCGCGCTGGACCGCTGGATCGTGCATCGGGCCTGGGAGCTGCAGGAGAAGGTCAAGGCCGCCTACGAGCGCTACGACTTCGCCGGCATCGTGCAGGCGCTGCTGAACTTCTGCAGCGTGGACCTCGGCTCGCTGTACCTGGACGTGACCAAGGACCGCCTGTACACGATGGGCGAGGACTCGCGCGGCCGCCGCAGCGCGCAGGGGGCGATGTACCGCATCGCCGAGGCGTTCGTGCGCTGGATCGCGCCGGTGCTCAGCTTCACCGCCGAGGAGTTGTGGGGTTACCTGCCGCATACCACCGCCACCGGAACGCGCGAGGAGAACGTGCTGTTCGCCACCTGGTACGAGGGCCTGGCCCCGCTACCGGCCGATGCCGAGCTCGGCGCGGCGGAGTTCGAGCGCCTGCTGGCGCTGCGCGAGCAGGTGGCCAAGGTGCTGGAGCCGATGCGTGCCAACGGCCAGATCGGCGCCGCGCTGGAGGCCGAGATCACCGTGACCGCCGGCGCCGAGACCGCCGCCCACCTGCAGCCGCTGGCCGATGAACTGCGTTTCCTGTTCATAAGCGGCGACGTGGCCGTGGTGCCGGCGCAGACCGATGACATCTTCGTGACCGCCCAGCCCACCACCAAGCCCAAGTGCGTGCGCTGCTGGCATTACCGCGACGACGTCGGCGCCGACCCCAGGCACCCGGAGGCCTGCGGCCGCTGCGCCTCCAACATCGAAGGCCCGGGCGAGGTGCGCAGGTGGTTCTGAACACGCGTACCGCCCCGCGGCCCAATGCGCTGGCCTGGCTGCTGCTGTCGGCGCTGGTGATCGGCCTGGACCAGTGGACCAAGGCATGGGTGCTGTCCAGCCTGCCCGAGTACACCGCCATCCCGGTGATCGAAGGCTTCTGGAACTGGTACCGCACCTACAACACCGGCGCCGCCTTCAGCTTCCTGGCCAATGCCGGCGGCTGGCAGGTCGTGTTCTTCAGCGTGCTGGCGTTCGCCATCAGCGGGCTCATGGGCTGGTGGCTGTGGCGCACCCCGCGCGGCGACTGGCGCCAGGCGCTGCCGTATTCGCTGGTCATCGGCGGTGCACTGGGCAACGTGATCGACCGCCTGGTCCATGGCCACGTGGTGGATTTCATCCAGTGGCACTGGCAGGACTACTACTGGCCGGCCTTCAACATCGCCGACTGCGCGGTGGTGGGCGGCGCGGTCGGCATTGCCCTGTTCGGGCTGTTCGACCCGCGTGCCCGCGCGCCGAAGGCCGGTTCCTGAACCCGGCCGGCCCTCCCGCCGGCCGGTCCGGCCCGAATAACGGATAATCCCGCCATGGACGTCATCCTCGCCAATCCCCGTGGCTTCTGCGCCGGCGTCGACCGCGCCATCGAGATCGTCAAGCGCGCCATCGAGACCCTCGGCGCGCCGATCTACGTGCGCCACGAGGTGGTGCACAACCGCTTCGTGGTCGAGGACCTGCGCGCGCGCGGGGCGATCTTCGTCGAGGAGCTGGACGAGGTGCCGGACGGCAACACCGTGATCTTCAGCGCCCATGGCGTGTCCAAGGACGTGCGCAACGAGGCCGCCCAGCGCGGGCTCAAGGTGTTCGATGCGACCTGCCCGCTGGTGACCAAGGTCCACCTGGAGGTGGCGCGCCACTGCCGCGCCGGCCGCGACGTGGTCCTGATCGGCCATGCCGGCCACCCGGAGGTGGAAGGCACGATGGGGCAGTGGGACGCGCAGTGCGGCGGCGGCAGCATCTACCTGGTCGAGGGCGTGGAGGACGTCGCCACGCTGCAGGTCGTCCAGCCCGAGAACCTCTTCTATACGACCCAGACCACCCTGTCGGTGGACGATACCCGGGGCATCATCGATGCGCTGCAACAGCGCTTCCCGGCGATCCAGGGGCCGAAGAACGACGACATCTGCTACGCCACGCAGAACCGCCAGGACGCCGTGCGCGAACTGGCCCTGCGCTGCGACCTGGTGCTGGTGGTCGGCTCGCCCAACAGCTCCAATTCCAACCGCCTGGCCGAGCTGGCCAGGCGGGAGGGCGTGGAGTCGTACCTGATCGATGGCGCCCACGAGATCGATCCGGGCTGGGTGGCGGGCAAGCGCCAGGTCGGGCTCACCGCCGGTGCCTCGGCGCCACAGGTGCTGGTGGATGGCGTCATCGCGCGCCTGCGTGAACTGGGCGCGGCGGGCGTGACCGAGCTGGACGGCGAGCCGGAGAACATGGTGTTCGCCCTGCCCAAGGAGCTGCGCCTGCGCCTGGTCGACTGACCCGGCCGCGCGCCGCCCGCCCCGGGCGCGGCGCGGTCACAGCATCCGGATCTGCAGCTCGCGCAGCCGGCGCAGGACGTTGAACAGCAGGTCGCTGCGGGTGCCGCCGGCCAGGCGCGGCGTGGCCACGAAACAGGTGGCGCTGAACATCATGCGGTTGCGCTCGTCCACGCCGTCGAGGGTGACGCCGGGCGCCGGCGCCGCCAGCACGCCAGGGTGGTCGCGCATCGCCTGCAGCAGCAGCTCGCGCACCAGGTCCGCGTCGGTGGACAGCGGCATCGGCAGCACGATCTTCACCAGCCCCTCGGCGTTGGCATAGGTGCGGTTGCGGACCGCCTTGGTGATCAGCTCGGAATTGGGCACCAGCACGGTGGTGCGGTCGCCGGTCTGGATTTCGGTGGCGCGCACGTTGATCCGGCGGATGTCGCCTTCGGCGTCGCCCACCACCACCCAGTCGCCGACCTTGACCGGGCGTTCGGCCAGCAGGATCAGGCCGGAGATGAAGTTCTGCACGATCGCCTGCAGGCCGAAGCCGATACCGACCGACAGCGCGCTGGCGATCCAGGCGATCCGCTCCAGGCCCACGCCGATCGCCGCCAGCGCCATGGCCAGCGCCAGCACCATGCTGGCGTAGCCGAACAGGGTCGAGACCGAGGCGCGCATGCCCTCGTCCATGCGCGTGGTCGGCAGCAGGCGCCGCTCCAGCCAGCGCCGGAACAGGTGGAACAGGACGCTGGCACCGGCGAACACCAGCAGGGCGCGGACGATGTTGCCCGGGCTCAGCACCAGCTCGCCGATGGTGATCCCGCGCAGCAGCTGCAGGGTGCGGTCGACCAGGTCGGTACCGCCGGACCCCCACGGCATGGCCAGCGCGATCAGCGCCAGCAGCGCCAGCACGCCACGCAGGAACACCGACAGCAGCACCGCGATGCGGTCCACGTGCCGCGGCTCGATGCCGAAGCGCGCGCTCATGCGCCGGCCGGCGGCCCCGCGCGAGGTCAGGACGGTGCAGGCCAGGTCGTCGACGAAGCGCATCCCCAGCCAGG
>JBQGEI010000229.1:0-21452 GCA_052039535.1 Pseudoxanthomonas sp. | reverse complement strand
CTTCACGTTGCATTGCTTAACATTGCTGCGACCTGTACCGGCCCGTACGTCGCCGGCAGGGCAAAGGAGACATGAGACTTGCCGGGACCCAATCCCCCCCGTTACACGCGCTGGCGGCTGCCGCTGCTCGTTGCGGCCGCGGTGCTGATCCTGCTGGTGCCGTTCCTGCTGGTCCGGCAGTGGACGCACTACAGTCACGAGGCCGACGCGCGCGTCCGGCACAGCCTCCAGGTCGAAGCCACGGCCCAGCGCCTGCACGCGCTGGTGCGGGAAATGGATTCGCTGGGCTACGCCATCGCCGGCGGCGCCAAGGCAGGGGTGGACCTGCCCGCGCTGCAGCGACGCCTGGAACTGGACATGGCCGAGATCGAACCGGCCCTGGCGCATCTGGCCGAACTGACCCGCGACAACCCTGGCCAGCAGCAGCTGATCGGGCGGCTGCAGCTGATGATGGCCGACCGCACCGCCATGGTGCGCCGGATGAGCACCGGCGCCCTGGGCTTCGAGGAGCAGGTGGCGGCAACCGAGGAGATGTACGGGCGCTACCAGGTGCGCGACCTGTTCGTGGAGTTCATCCAGAACGAGTACACGCTGCTGACCGAGCGCTCGGCCTATGCCGAGACCCAGCGTCGGCGCGCCAGCAACCTGGCCCTTGCCGCGTTGCTCGGGCAGCTGCTGCTTACCGGCGGCGTGATCTTCCTGCTCTACCGCCAGGAAGAGCGGCGCAACGCCTCCGAGCTGGAGGTGGCGCGGGCCAGTGCGAGGGCGCTGGCCGTGGTCCAGACCGTGCGCGAGCCGATCGTCCTGCTCGATGCGCAGCAGCGGGTACTGATGCACAACACCGCCTTCTCCGAGCTTTACGAGGAAGACGATGACGACAGCGACCAGCAACGACTCGAGGAGGTCGGTCGTGGCGCGTGGGACGATCCGGTGATCCTCCAGCGCCTGTCCGACGTGCTCAACCGCGGCCGCGAGCTGTGGGACTACGAACACGTCCAGCGCACCGCCGACGGCCAGACCCGCACCATGCTGATCAACGCCCGCCGCATGCAGCTGCCGGACCGCGTCGACGACGTGGTGCTGATGACCGTCAGCGACATCACCGCGCAGAAGGCCGCGCAACAGAACATCGCCGACCTCAACCGCCAGCTGGAGGGCAAGGTGGAGCAGGTGTCGGAGGTCAACCGCGAGCTGGAGGCCTTCAGCTACTCCGTCTCCCACGACCTGCGCGCGCCGTTGCGACACGTGGCCGGCTTCGCCGACAAGCTTGGCAGGCACCTGGGGGAGGGCCTGGACGACCGTGGCCGCCACTACCTGGACGTGATCGGGAATTCGGCCCGCCGGATGTCCTCGCTGATCGACGACCTGCTGGTCTACTCGCGCCTGGGGCGGAGCGCGCTCAAGCTGCAGGCGGTGGACATGCAGTCGCTGGCCGAGGAGGCCCGCGCGGTGCTGGACACCGGCCGGATGATCGACGCCGAGGAGAGCGGCCGCCCGGTGCACCGTATCCAGTGGCACATCGCGCCGCTGCCGGTGCTGGTGGCCGACGAGAACATGATGCGGCAGGTCTGGCTGAACCTGCTCGGCAATGCGGTCAAGTATTCCGCGCGCAGCGAGCCGGCGGTGATCGAGATCGGCTGCGAGCCGATGGCCGACGGCGGCCACCACTTCAGCGTGCGCGACAACGGCGTTGGCTTCGACATGGAATACGCCGGCAAGCTGTTCGGCGTGTTCCAGCGCCTGCACAAGCCCAGCGAGTACCCCGGCACCGGCATCGGTCTGGCCAGCGTACGCCGCGTGCTCGGCCGCCACGGCGGCCGGATCTGGGCAGAGTCCGAGCCCGGCAATGGTGCTACTTTCCACTTCGTCCTGCCGCGGCAGGACTCCGCAGCAACCCCCGGGAGCTTTTCCGCATGAGTGCCATCCGTACGATCCTGCTGGCCGAAGACAGCGCCGCCGATGCCGAGATGGCGATCGACGCGCTGCGCGAGGCCAACCTCGCCAACCCCATCGTGCATGTGGAGGACGGGGTGGAGGCGCTGGAGTACCTCGAACGCCGTGGCCGCTTCGCCGACCGTTCGGACGAGGAACCGGCGGTCCTGCTGCTGGATATCAAGATGCCGCGCATGGACGGCCTGGAGGTCCTGCAGCGCATCCGCGCCAGCGAGAAGCTGCGCCGCCTGCCGGTGGTGATCCTGTCCTCCTCGCGCGAGGAGAGCGACGTGGCGCGCAGCTGGGACCTGGGCGTCAATGCCTACGTGGTCAAGCCGGTGGACATCGAGCAGTTCTTCGGCGCGGTCAAGACGCTCGGCAAGTTCTGGGCCGTGATCAACGCCACGCCGCAGGTGGAAGGGTGAGCCGATGCCGCTGCGTGCCATAAGCCGCGATGCGAAGGTGCGGGTCCTCTTCATCGAGGACTCGCCGGAAGACGCGGACCTGATCCGCTTCCAGCTCGAGGACGCCAACCTCGATGCCGAGTACGTGCGGGTCGAGGACGAGGACAGCCTGCGCGAGGCGCTGGCCGGCTTCCAGCCTGACATCGTGCTGTCGGACCTGAGCATGCCCGGCTTTTCCGGGCACCAGGCGCTGCGGATCGTGCGCGAACATTCGCGCAAGGTGCCCTTCATCTTCGTGTCCGGCACCATCGGCGAGGACGTGGCTGTGGCCGCCCTGCGCGAGGGCGCCAGCGACTACATCCTCAAGCACAGCAGCGCGCGGCTTCCGGCGGCGGTGGAGCGGGCGCTGCGCGAGGCGCGGCTCGAGGCGGACCGCCAGCGCGCCGAGCGCGAGCTGATGCGCACCCAGCGCCTGGAAAGCCTGTCGCTGCTGGCCGCCGGCCTCAGCCACGACCTGCGCAACATCCTGCAGCCGCTGCTGATCGTGCCGGACCTGATCGCCCAGCGCAGCGACGATCCGCGCCTGAAGCAGCTGGCGAACGTGGTGGCCGAGTGCGGCCGGCGCGGGCACGAGATGGCCGAATCGATGCTGTCCTTCGTGCGCGGTTCGCGCCGTGCCAGCGAGCGTTTCCGGGTCGCGGACCTGTTCCATGCGGTGGAGCTGCTGCTCAAGGGCAGCCTGCCGCGCACGGTGGAGTTCGAGCCCCGGCTGGAAGAGCCGGACCTGGAGCTGCACGGCAACTACACCGAGCTGCAGCAGTGCCTGCTCAACCTGTGCCTGAATTCGGTCCAGGCGATGCCTTCGGGCGGGCGGCTGGAGCTGGTCGCGCGGATGTCCGGTGACCGGGTCGAGCTGGTCGTGGCCGATACCGGCACGGGCATGGATGCGCGCACCCTCGAGCAGCTTTTCACCCCGTTCTTCACCACCAAGAGCGACGGCACCGGGCTGGGCCTGGTGTCCTGCCAGCGCATCGTCGAGGCGATGGGCGGCCAGATCCACGTCACCAGCACCGTCGGCCAGGGCACACGCTTCGAGCTGCTGCTGCCGCTGGCCGGGGAGGTGCCGGAGGAGGATCCGTTCGGCACCGCTGCCATGCCGGGGCAGGGCGAGCGCATCCTGATCGTGTTCCGCGAGGGCGCCCGGCTGTCCCTGCTCGGCAATGCTTTGGCCAGCCAGGGCTACGCGCCGGAGCTGGCCGGTGACGGCGCCGCCGCGCTGCGCGCGTTCGCGGAGATGGGCGAGCCGGACGTGGTGGTGGTGGACGCGGGTATCGCCCTGTTTCCCGCCACGGCGCTGCTGTCGACCATGTACGAGTCCGGCTATCGCGGCCCGGCGATCCTGGTGGGCGACGGCGACGCCGTGGACCGCTCCCTGGTCCCGGCGGGCGCGGTGCTGGAAACGTTGCCGCAGCCGCTGGACATGCACCGCCTGTTCGCGGCGGTGGCCGACGTGCTGGCACGGCGCGAGGCCGACTGAGCCGCAGTCAGGCCGCCTATACTCGCCTGGTCAGGGGCCAGGAACATGCACATGCGGAAGGGGACACGGCGCGGCTTCCACCGGGCCGGGGCGATTGCTTCGGTCGCGGCCATCTTGCTGGCCCTGGCAGGCTGCGGCCGCGATCCCGGCGGCCAGTTGCCGCGCGCTGGCGGCGAGAAGCTGCAGGCGGCGCAAGAAGCCCCGGACGGATTCGCGCTGCTGCAGGCGGGGGCCGGCCAGCACGATGGCCGCCTGGCCCTGGAGCTCGGGTTCTCCGGTCCCCTGGTGGGGACCCAGGACTTCGACGCGTTGCTGAAGGTCGAGCCCTCGGGGCAGGAGGGCAGCGGCTGGACCCTGTCCGAGGATGGCAAGGTCCTGCGCTATCCCTTCGTCGAGGCCGCGCGCGACTACACCGTGACCCTCACCGGTGCGCTGGTGGCCGCCGACGGCAGCCGGCTGGAGCCGCCGGTGGTGCACTCGATCCACACCGGCGAGCTGGAGCCGGCGGCGGGGTTCGCCTCGCAGGGCAGCGTGCTGCCGGCGCGCGAGAGCCGCGGCCTGCCGGTGGTCTCGGTGAACGTGGACGAGGTGGACGTGGAGTTCCTGCGCGTGCGCGAGGACGCGCTGCCGCGGTTCTTCGCGCAGTTCCGGCGCGGCGGCAGCCGCGGTGGCTGGGAGCTGGACCGTGACTACGGCGATGGCACCCCGCTGCGCCAGCTGGCCGAGCCGGTGTACCTCAACCGGTTCGTCCTCGATGGCGCGCGCAACGAGCGGGTCGTCAACCACCTGCCGGTCCAGGACATCGCCGAGCTGCAGCAGCCGGGCCTGTATTTCGCGGTGATGCGCCGGGTCGGGCGCTATTCGGACCAGTACGACACCGCCTTCTTCAGCGTCAGCGACATCGGCCTGCATGCCCGTGCGTACCGCGAGCAGCTCTACGTACACACCGCATCGCTGCGTGACGGTGCGCCGCTGAAGGGCGTGGAGCTGAGGATCCTCGATGCCAAGGGCCAAGGCCTGCTGAAGTCGGCCACCGACGGCAACGGCAACGCGCTGCTGGACTACCGGCTGGACGCGGGCCAGGTGCTGGTGGCGCGCCGGGGCAAGGACGTGTCGCTGCTGCCGTTCAACCAGCCTGCGCTTGACCTGTCCGAGTTCGCGGTCGGCGGGCGCGCACAGGCGCCCTTCGATGTGTTCGCCTGGGCCGGGCGCGACCTGTACCGGCCCGGGGAGACCCTGCGCGTCTCGGCGCTGCTGCGCGACGCGGACGGCAAGTCCATGCCGGTGCCGGACAAGGGGCCGGGCCAGCCGCTGTTCGTACGCCTGAAACAGCCCGATGGTCGCGTGTTCCGCGAGACCCGGCTCGAGCCCGGCGCCCAGGGCTACTACAGCTTCGAGCAGCCGGTGCCGGCAGATGCGCCCACCGGGCGCTGGCAGGTCGAATTCCGCACCGAGCCGGGCAAGGGCCAGGTGGTGCAGGGCATGAGCCTGCGCATCGAGGAGTTCCTGCCGGAGCGGCTCAAGCTCGAGCTGGCGGCCGCCGCCCCGGCGCTGCAGCCGGGGGAGCCGCTCAAGCTGCGCGCGGAGGCCGCCTATCTGTACGGCGCGCCGGCCGCGGAGAACCGCTTCACCGCCCGCATGGCGCTGGCGGTTGCGCGCGAGCCGGTAGCGGGGCTCCCCGGATATGTGTTCGGCGACGCCACCGCGGAGCTGCCGCGCGATCCGCGCGAGGTGCTGGACACCCGCTTCGGCAAGGACGGGCGACTGGAGGTCGACCTGCCCGTGCCGGAAGAAGTGGCCAGGGCCAGGACGCCGGTGCAGGTCACGGTGCTGGGCGAGGTCCACGAAACCGGGGGCCGCCCGGTCGCCCGCAGCCTGCAGCAGGTGGTGTGGCCGGCCCCGGTGCTGGTCGGCGTGCGCCCGCTGTTCGACGCTGCCGACGGCGCGCCAGCCGAGGGCAGCGCCGGCTTCGAACTGGTCCGGGTGGATGCCAGCGGCCGGCCGCAGCCGGCCAGCGGGTTGCAGGCGACCCTGGTGCGCGAGCTGCGCGACTATCACTGGCGCTATGAGGACGACGGCGGCTGGGCGCACGACTTCACCCGCCGTTTCGAGAAGGTCCAGACCCAGGCAGTGGATGCCGGCGCCACGCCGGCGCGCTTCGCGTTTCCCGTGGCCTGGGGCGAGTACCGCCTCGACGTGTTCGACCCGGCCACCGGCCTGACCCTGCGTTATCCCTTCCGTGCCGGCTGGAGCTGGGGCGACGACAACCGCGGCCCGGATGCCCGCCCGGACAAGGTGAAGCTGGCCCTGGACCGCACCGGCTACCGGGCTGGCGACACCCTCCGGGTGACGGTGACGCCGCCCCAGGCCGGCCGCGGCGTGCTGCTGGTCGAGAGCGACCGCCTGCTGCACGTCCAGGAGATCCAGGTGCGCGGCCAGGCGGGCCGTGCCGCGGCGACGTACGAGATTCCGGTCACGGCCGACTGGGAGCGGCACGATGTCTACGTCACCGCGCTGGTGTTCCGGCCGTCGGCGGCGGACAGCCTGGTGGCGCCCGCGCGCGCGGTCGGCGTGGCCCACGTGCCGATGCGCCGCGACGACCGGCGCGTGGCGGTCGGGCTGAAGGCGCCTGCGCAGGTCCTCCCGCAGCAGTCCCTGCCGGTGACCGTAAGCGTGCCCCAGCTGGCGGGACGGCAGGCGCACGTCACCGTCTCGGCGGTGGATGCGGGCATCATCAACATCACCCGCTTCCCGGTGCCGGATGCCGCCGCGCACTTCTTCGGCCAGCGCCGCCTGGGCACCGATGCCTACGATGTCTACGGGCGGGTGATCGGCAGCTATGAAGGCGGCATGGCCCGCCTGCGCTTCGGTGGCGACATGGCGCTGCAGGTACTGCCGCAGGCGCGGCGGCCGACGGCGCGGGTGCAGACAGTCGACCTGTTCTCCGGGCCGGTGCGGCTGGACGCGCAGGGCAACGCGCGCCTGTCGCTGCCGGTGCCCGACTTCAACGGCACCCTGCGGGTGTCGGCCCTGGTGTACGCGGACAGCCAGTACGGCAAGCGCGACGCCGAGGTCGTGGTGCGTGCCCCGGTGGTGGCCGAGGCCGGCATGCCGCGGGTGATGGCGCCCGGCGACCGCGGCACCGTCAGCCTCGACGTGCAGAACTTCAGTGGCCGCGCCGGCGACTTCCGGGTGCGCGTGGAGGGCGAGGGGCCCCTGCGGGTGGAAAGCGGCGAACGCCGGCTGCGGCTGGACGACGGGGCCAGGACGACCCTGGAGTTCCCCCTGGTGGCGCTGCCCGGCAGCGCCGTCGCCCAGGTGCGCGTGCGGGTGGAGGGGGGCGGCTATCGCGTGGACCGTCGCCACGAACTGCCGGTGCGCCCGGCGTGGCCGTCGGTCCTGCGCAGCCAGACGCGGATGCTGGAGGACGGCGCCAGCCTAGTGCTGGATGCGTCGCTGGCCGAGGGCCTGATCCCCGACACCATCGACCTGCGGGTGGGCATTGCCGCCACGCCGCCGATTCCATGGAGCAGCGCCCTGCAGGGTCTGCTCGACTATCCCTACGGTTGTGCCGAGCAGACCGCGAGCAAGGGCTATGCGGCGCTGCTGATGGATCCGGCGACCGCGGCCAGGCTGCAGGGCCCCGCGCTGGACCCCCGCCAGCGGCAGGCGCGGGTGGAAGGGGCGATCGCAAGGCTGGTGGCGATGCAGTCCTCCAGCGGGCACTTCTCGATGTGGGGCGGGCAGGGCGATACCGAGCCGGGGCTGACGCCCTATATCACCGACTTCCTGCTGGACGCGCGCGAGGCTGGCTTCGTGGTGCCCGCCGCGGCACTGCAGAAAGCACTGGACCGGCTCTCCGAAGACCTGCTTTCCGGCGACCCGCAGTTCTACGGACAGGACCATCGCGAGCACCTGCGCTTCGGCTACCGCGCCCACGCCGGCTATGTGCTGGCGCGGGTCAACCGTGCCCCCCTGGGCACCCTGCGGGCGATGTACGACCAGGAGAAGGGACGCAGCCTGACCGGCCTGCCCCTGGTGCGCCTGGGACTGGCCCTGTCCATGCAGGGCGATGCGCGCCGTGGCGAGGCCGCGGTGGCCGACGGATTCGCGCTCGACCCTTCCCGCCGCCCGGCCTGGAGCGGCGACCAGGGCAGCGTGATCCGCGACGACGCACTCATGCTGGCGCTGCTGCACGAACGCGGACGCGGCAAGGGGGGCGACGACGCGCGCGCGATGCAGGTCGCACGCGCGCTGCAGGCCCGCCGCGCGTCCGACGGCAGCGGCCGCCTGTGGCTGAGCACCCAGGAACAGATGGCACTGGTGCGCCTGGGGCGTGCACTCCAGGCCGGCGACGGACGCCAGGTGGCCGGCCAGTGGCGGGCCGGCGGACGGGATGCCGCCGCCGCGGACGGCGCGCTGTTCGCGCGCCGCCTCGACGCGGCCACGTTGGCGCAAGGGGCGAGCTTCCAGGCGCAGGGCGGGCCGTATTACGCCAGCATCGAGGTGGCAGGCGTGCCGCGCCAGCCGCCGTCCGAGGATCGCAGCCGGGTGGGCATCACCCGCGACTGGTTCCTCACCGACGGCAAGCGCTGGACCGGCGGCACGTTGCGCGAGGGCCAGGTGCTGGTGGCGCGATTGACGGTGGAGACCGGCGAGTCGATGCCGGACGCGCTGGTGACCGACCTGCTGCCGGCCGGCCTGGAAGCGGAGAACCTCAACCTCGGCGACGCCGCGCAGTGGGAAGGGGTGGCCATCGACGGCGTGCAGCTGTCTTCGCGGATGGAGGAGGCCAGCCTCCTGCACGAGGAGTACCGCGACGACCGCTACGTGGCGGCCATCGCGCTGCGTGGCGGCGGCCGCGCGCGCCTGTACTACCTGGTGCGTGCGGTCACGCCGGGTACCTACGTGGTCCCGCCGCCGCAGGTCGAGGACATGTACCAGCCACTGCTGCGCGGAACCGGCGCCGCCCGCCCGGCCCAGGTCACGGTGGTGCCGCCCTGAGCGGCGCCACGCGCGGGCAAAGAAAAACCCCGCCTCGCGGCGGGGTTTCGCTTTACCGGCGGATCCTGCGCAGGATCAGTCCAGCGGGGTGATATTGGAGGCCTGCGCACCCTTCGGGCCCTGGGTGACCTCGTAGCTCACGCGCTGGCCTTCCTTCAGCGAGCGAAAGCCCTTGGAATTGATCGCGGAAAAGTGCGCGAAAACGTCCGCGCTCCCGTCTTCCGGCGAGATGAAGCCAAATCCCTTGGCGTCGTTGAACCACTTGACGGTACCGTTGGCCATGATGCTGCGTAATCCTTGCGTTGGATGGAGATGCGGCGGCCGCCGCGAGCGCGAGTATGCAAATACCCGGAGCCGCTGACAATCGGCAGGATCAATCGGTTTCGCTTGTTACCGGTAACTTCGTCTTTCAGGCGGTGCGAGCCAGGCGCGACACCAGTTCCGGCAGGCCGGCCGACGCGGCGGCGACATTCTCCAGCACCTCATCGAGGGTGATCTCCGCGGCGTCGCCGCAGCCCGCCGCCCAATTGGCCACGATCGCCAGGCAGGCATAGTCCAGCCCCAGTTCGCGCGCCAACGCCGCCTCGGGCATGCCGGTCATGCCGACCAGGTCGCAGCCGTCGCGGCGCATGCGCGCGATTTCCGCATTGGTTTCCAGGCGCGGCCCCTGGGTGGCGCCGTAGCAGCCGCCATCCACCACCGCCACGCCGCCGGCGCGCGCGGCATCGAGCACGGCGTTCCGCATCGCGGGCGTGTACGGATGGCCGAAGTCCACGTGCAGCGGCTCGCCCTCGCCATCCCAGAAGGAGGCGTCGCGGCCCCAGGTGTAGTCGATCAGCTGGTCAGGGCACGCCAGCACGCGCGGTCCGTAGCTGTCGGTGATTCCACCCACGGTGTTGAGCGCCAGCACCCGGGCGGCGCCGGCCTGCTGCAGCGCATGCAGGTTGGCGCGGTAGTTGACCCGGTGCGGCGGCAACGCGTGGCCTTCGCCATGGCGGGCCAGGAACGCGATGCGCGCGCCGGCGAGCCGGCCGATCCGCACCGGTCCGGAGGGCGCGCCCCAGGGCGTCTGGAAATGGTGCGTCTGCACGTCCTCCAGCGCCGCCAGGCGGTAGACGCCGGTGCCGCCGATCACCGCCAGTGCCAGCTCCACGGCTCAGTCCTTCAGCGCGTAGATGGCCGGCAGGTTGCGGCCCTGCTCGTGGTAGTCCATGCCGAAGCCGTACACGTAGCGGTCCGGAACGTGCAGGCCGGCGTAGTCGGCGCAGACGCCCTCCACGCAGCGGTCGTGGTCCTTGACCGTCAGCGCGGCGATGCGCACGTCCGTGGCGCCCTGTTCGATGCACCAGCGGCGCACTTCCTGCAGCGTGTGGCCCTCGTCGAGGATGTCGTCGGCGATCAGCACGCGACGACCGTACAGCGAGGTCGCCGGACGGTGCTTCCACACCAGCTCGCCCCCCTGGTTCTGGCCGCGGTAGCGGGTCGCGTGCAGGTAGTCGAACTGCAGGTCCAGGCCACGGGCGCCCAGTTCCAGGGCCAGCTGGCCGGCGAACAGCATGCCGCCATGCATCACCGTCAGGAACACCGGCACGAAGCTGTCGCCGCGGCGGTCGGCGGGGACATCGCCGATGTAGTCGCGGGCGATCTGGTCGGCCATGCGGCTGATGGCCGCGTCGATCGCGGCGCGGTCGACGAGCACGTCGGATTTGGCGAGGACTTCGGAAATGAGCAGGTTGGACATCGGGGAAGCTACCGGTAGGGAGAGGAGTGCAGGTCAGGCGGTGGTGCCGGGCATCCGGGTGCGCGCCGCGTCATAGCGGGCATCAGCCAGCAGGCCGTCCCAGCCCAGCGCGCCGCGTCCGATCAGGCCCAGCAGGGCGGCGGTGTCCAGGCGACGGTCGCCCACCGCATCGAGCGATTCGTCGACCAGCTCGGGGTGGCAGACCAGGACCACGTCGCAGCCGGCATCAAGGTGCGCGCACACGCGGGCGCGGACCCCGCCGGCGCCGTGCGCGGCGGCCATACCGATGTCGTCGGAGAACACCACGCCACGGAAGCCGAGCTCGCCGCGCAGGAGATCCCTGATCCAGAACGGCGAATAGCCGGCCGGTTCCGCGGCGACGGCCGGGTACTGCACGTGGGCCATCATCACCGCGTCGGCACCGGCACCGATGCCGGCGACGAACGGCACCAGGTCTTCGGCGCGCAGCGCCTCCAGCGGACGCGGATCGACCGCATGGTCGACGTGGGTGTCCTCCAGCACGGTGCCGTGGCCGGGGAAATGCTTGAGGGTGGCGGCCATGCCGGCGGAGTGCATGCCGCGCACGTAGGCCTCGGCAAGCGCGGCCACCACGTCCGGTTCGGCGGCGAATGCACGGTCGCCGATGGCGCGGTTGCCACGGCCCAGGTCGACCACCGGGGCGAAGCTCAGGTCCACGCCGCTGGCACGCATCTCGCTGGCCATCAGCCAGGCGTGTTCGGCGGCCTGGACCAGGGCGGCGTCGCGGTCGCGGGCATACAGCTCGCCGAACCGCTGCAGCGGCGGCAACGCGCTGTAGCCGTCGACGAAGCGCTGCACCCGCCCACCCTCCTGGTCGACGCAGACCAGCTGTGGGCGGGGCGCGGCCTGGCGGATGGCGGCGGACAGCTCGGCGACCTGGGCGCGCGAGGCGAAGTTGCGCCTGAACAGGATCACGCCGGCCACGGCGTCATGCTGCAGCCAGTCGCGCTCCTGTGCGGTCAATTCGGTGCCGGCGACGCCGATCACGAGCATGGGGGGGACTCCAGGACGCGCCTGATTGCGCGTGGTCGCCATTGTCGCAGATGCGGCCCGGCGGCTGCGACGCGGCCGCGCTGGCCGGACGTCGCGGCTCAGCCGGTCGGCGGGCCGGCGCGCTCGCCGGCGTCCCACTCGGCGTAGGGGCGCGCGGCCAGGGCCAGGTTGTAATAGCGGCGCAGCCCGGTGACTTCCGCGCCCAGCCAGTCCGGGCGCGCGAACGGCGCATCCACGGCCTCCAGCTCGATCTCGGCCACCACCAGCCCGGCATTGGGTCCCTCGAACTCGTCGATTTCCCACAGGTGGGCGCCGTGGCGCACGTAGTGCCGCCGCTTGCGCACCAGGCCACCCACGCACAGTCCGAGCAGCTGTTCGGCCTCGGCGACCGGGATCGGGTAGTCGAACTCCAGCCGCTGCGGACCGGCCTGGGCCGACTTGATGTTGAGGAAGGCGGCCTGGCCCTCGACCCGGACCCGCACCGAGGCCTTCTGCCGGCCTGCGGTGACCGTGGCCAGGTCGTTGAGGTAGCCCTGGGCCATCGCCTGGCTGTGCGAGGTGGCCGCCCGCCAGCCGTCTCCGGCGAGCAGGAATTTGCGTTCGATTTCCACGGCCATCGCCGGACCACTCTGGTGGGGAAGGGCGCCATGATGCCAGCGCCGTGGCCGGGCCCCATGCCGGCGGCCGCTTCGCCAGGGGGTGCGGTCATGGACGCTCCCGGCACCTTCGTGTATTAAACCGGCTTCCCATCGCCCGCTTCACGGACCCTTGCGCATGCAGAAAGACAGCACGATCCGGCTGCTCATCGTCGACGACCGGGTGGAGGACGCCGAGGCCATCGTGAGCGCGCTGCGCAACGGCGGCATCGCGGTGCGCCCGCTGCGGCCGCACGATGCGGCCGAGCTGGCGCAGATGGTCGCCTCCCAGCCGGTGGACCTGGTGATGGCCAGCCCCTCGGTGGCGATGCCGATGGAACAGGTGCGCGCGCAGGTGGCCGCCAGCGGCAAGGACGTGCCGCTGCTGGCACTGACCGACCACATCGACGAGGAGACCATGCTGTCGTGCCTGGGCCACGGCGTGCGTGCGGTGGTGCTCAAGGACCGCCCCGAGCACCTGCTGGACACCGTGCGCCGTGAGTGGTCGGACCTGGAGGCGCGCCGCGGGCTGCGCCGGCTGGAAGCCCAGCTACGCGAGACCGAGCGTCGCTGCGATGCGCTGATCGCCTCCTCGCGCGACCCGGTGGCCTACATCCACGAAGGCATGCACATCCGCGCCAACGACGCCTACCTGGAGATGTTCGGGTTCGAGTCCTTCGAGGACGTGGAAGGCATGTCGCTGCTGGACCTGGTCGCGGCCCAGCACATCGACGACTTCAAGCAGCTGCTCAAGTCGCTGTCCCGTGGCGAGCCGCCACCGCCGGAATACCTGATGGAGGCACGCCACCTCGACGGCTCGACCTTCCCGGCGAAGATGGAGTTCGCCACCGCCAGCTACGAGGGCGAGGCCTGCGTGCAGGTGGTCTTCCGCCGGCGCGAGGAGCTGGACCCGGAGCTGGCGCGCGAGGTCGAGGAACTGCGCCAGCGCGACCAGGTCACCGGGCTGCTCAACCGCCCGACCTTCATGCGCATGCTCGAGGACGCGGTGGCCCGCATCGGCCGCGATGGCGGCCAGTACGGGTTCCTGCTGGTGGAGCCGGACCATTACGCGCGCCTGTTGCCGGACATCGGCCTGGACGCGGCCGATGCCATCGTCGCGGCGCTGGCCGACCGGGTGCGCAGCGCCGTGGACGGCGAAGTGAAGGTGGCGCGCTTTGGCGAGCACAGCTTCGCGCTGCTGCTGGAAGGCAGCCATGCCCGCACCAAGGCGGTGGCCGAGGCGTTGCGCGATGCCATCGCCACCCACGTGTTCAGCGTCGGCGCCCGCTCGGTGGCGGTGACCGCCAGCATCGGCGGCGTGCAGGTGGGCGAGAAGATCGCCAGCGTGCCGCAGATCCTGGCCCGCGCCAGCGGCTGCCTGCACGCGGCGGTGGAGCTGGGCGGCAATACCCTGCAGGTGTTCGACCCCGGCGCGGCCGACCGCGCCGAGGAGGAGCGGATCGCCCGGTGGGTCGAGCGCCTGCGCGAGGCCCTGGCCGGCGAGGGCTTCGTCCTCCATTACCAGCCGGTGCTGTGCCTGCACGGCGACGGCGCCGAACTGTACGAGGCGCACCTGCGGATCGAGGTCAACGGCGAGCTGGTGCGTCCGTCGGCGTTCGCCGCCATCGCCCAGGAATACGGGCTGCTGGCCGAGATCGACCGCTGGGTGGTGCGGCAGGCCATCGCCACCCTCGCCGAGCGCGAACGCGCCGGGCGCAATACCCGCCTGCTGGTCAAGGTCTGTCCCGACTCGTTCGCCGGCGACGGCCTGGCCGCGCTGATCCGCGCCGAACTGGCGCGCCACGGCGTGGCCGGCGAGCGCCTGTGGCTGCAGGCGCCGGAAGCCAAGGTCTTCACCCACCTGCGCAACGCCCAGCAGTTCCTGGCGGCGGTGTCCCAGGTCGGCTGCCGGGTGGGCCTGGAGCAGTTCGGCTCGGGCCTGGACTCCTTCCAGCTGCTGGCGCACTTCAAGCCGGCGTTCCTGAAGATCGACCCCGGCCTGACCGAAGACCTGGGCAAGCCCGGCGAGGCCCAGGACAAGGTGCGCGAGATCACCGCCCGTGCGCAGGCCGACGGCATGGCGACCCTGGCCGAGGACGTGGGTGACGCGCAGGCCATGAGCCAGCTGTTCACCGTCGGCGTGGACTACGTCTCCGGCGATTTCGTGGCGCCGGTGGCGGCGACCATGAACTTCGACTTCAGCTGACTTCCGCGGCGGTCCGGCCGCGCAGGGAGCGGGCCGCGTGCGGGCAAGGGCGTGGCGGCGTGGCGGCGTGGCCTGCGACCCCCGCAGGCAGGCCGTGCAGCCCGACCCGGCGTTTGGGGCCGGCGTGGACTGCCCGCGCCGCCCCGTGGATGCGGCTCAGTCCAGGAACTGCAGCCGGGCCAGCTCCGCGTACAGGCCGTCCTGGGCCAGCAGCTGCGCGTGGGTGCCCTCGGCGACGATGCGGCCGCGGTCCATGACCACGATGCGGTCGGCCTGCAGCACGGTGGCCAGCCGGTGCGCGACGACCAGCGTGGTCCGGCCGCGCATCAGGTTCTGCAGCGCGTGCTGCACGGCACGCTCGCTCTGCGCGTCCAGGGCGCTGGTGGCTTCGTCCAGCAGCAGCACCGGCGCGTCCTTGAGCAGGGCGCGGGCGATCGCCACCCGCTGCTGCTGCCCGCCGGACAGGCGTGCGCCACGCTCGCCCAGTTCGCTGGCATAGCCTTCGGGCAGGGCGGTGATGAATACGTCGGCCTCGGCGGCCGCGGCCGCTTCGCGCACCTCGGCGTCGCTGGCCTCCAGCCGCCCGTAGCGGATGTTGTCCATCGCACTGGCGGCGAACAGCACCGGTTGCTGCGGCACCAGCGCGACGCAGCCGCGCAGCCGGGCCGGGTCCAGCTCGCGCAGGTCGATCCCGTCCAGGCGCACGCTGCCGGCCTGCGGGTCGTGGAAGCGCAGCAGCAGCGACAGCACCGTGCTCTTGCCCGCGCCGGAGGGGCCCACCAGGGCCACGGTCTCGCCCGGGCGTACCTCCAGGTCGAAGCCGTCCAGGGCCGGGGCATCCTCGCGCCCCGGATAGTGGAAGCGGACATCCTCGAAGCGGATCGCCCCGCGGACCGGCGCCGGCAGGGCACGCACCCGCGCCGGGGCGGCGATCGCCGGGGCCTCGCCCAGCAGCTCGGAGATGCGCCCCATGCCGCCGGCGGCACGCTGCAACTCGTTCCAGACCTCGGCAAGGGCGCCGACCGATCCGCCGCCGATCAGCGCATACAGCACGAACTGGCCGAGCACGCCGGCGGTCATGGTGCCGGCGACCACCTCGTGCGCGCCGGTCCACAGCACCAGCACGATCGCGCCGAACACCAGCACGATCGCCGCGGCGGGCACCAGCGCTTGGGCGCCGATGCGGCGCCGCGCGGTGGCCACCGCGCGCTGCACCGCGGCGTCGAAGCGGCTGCGCTCGTAAGGCTCGCGCGCGTAGGCCTGCACGGTGCGCACCGCACCCAGGCTCTCGGCGGCCAGGGCGTTGGCATCGGCGACCCGGTCCTGGCTGGCACGGGAAGCCTTCTCCAGCCGGCGCGCGCCCAGCACGATCGGCAGCACCGACAGGGGAATGCCGACCAGCGAGTAGGCGGCCAGGTGCGGGCTGGTGACGAACAGCATCACCAGGCTGCCGACGACGGTGACGCTGCTGCGCAGGGCCACGGACATGGTGGTGCCGATCACGCTGCGCAGCAGCTCGGCATCGGCGGACAGACGCGAGACCAGCTCGCCGCTGCGGCTGCGGTCGTGGAAGGCGGGGTCCAGTCCGATCAGGTGCGCGTACAGCCGTCCGCGCAGGTCGGCCACCACCTTCTCGCCCAGCAGCGACACGAAGAAGAAGCGCGCGGCCGTGGCCAGCGCCAGGACCACCGCCACCACGAACAGCATGGCGAAGGCCTGGTTGATCATGGCGCCGCCACCGAAGCCGCGGTCGATCATGTAGCGCACCGCCACCGGCAGGCTCAGGGTCGCGCTGGAGGACACGGCCAGGGCTACGAGCCAGGCCGCGAACAGGCCGCGGTGCCTGGCCACGAACGGCCACAGGGTGCGCAGGCTGCCGATCTTCTGCAGGCGGCCTTCGCGGGATTCGGGGGTTGCCTGGCTCACTGGGGGACTCCGGGGACGGCGACGCGCACGCGGTCGCGGGTGGCATCGCGCAGGCGGGCGCGCAGCCCCGCGGCCTGGTCGGCCGGCAGCCGCAGGCCGAGGCGGGCGCCTGCCGTCATGAAGGTTTCGCTGGTTTTCTCGGCCGAGTGCGCCGCCAGGGCGGCGTGCACCGTGCCCAGGTCCGCGAACGGGCAGTCCAGTTCGAGCTCGGCCATCTCCACCAGCCGTTGGCGTGGCGCCAGCCGCAGGCATTCGGCCGCCGCGCCACCGTACGCACGTACCAGCCCGCCGGCGCCGAGCTTGATGCCGCCGTACCAGCGGGTGTCCACCACCGCCACGCGATCGCAGCCTTGGCCTTCGATGGCCGCCAGGATCGGCCGCCCGGCGGTCCCGGCCGGCTCGCCGTCATCGCTGGAACGGTAGTCCTGGCCGATGCGGTAGGCCCAGCAGTTGTGGGTGGCGTCCGGGTATCCGGCCGCGCCGATGAACGCCAGCGCCTCGGCTGGCGTGGCGATGGGAGCGGCGTTGGCGAGGAACCGGCTGTGCCTGACCTCGATGGAGTGGCTGGCCGGCGCGGCGAGGGTGTCGGTCATCGCCGTCATTCTAACCGGCAGGCCCGCGACGGCCGCCGGTTGCGGCAGGGCTGCGCCGGCCGAACCTCAGGGGGCGGGTGCCAGCAGTTCGCGCAGGTCATCGGGCACCTGCTGCGAGGGATGGGCCTGCAGCAGACGCTGCAGGCTCGCCCGCGCCGCGTCGGCCTGGCCGGCCGCCCAGAGCCGCCTGACCTGTTCCAGCCACGCCGCCGCGTCGGCCGGATCGGCGGCGGCAGGCGCCACTGGCGGCAGCGGCAGGCCCTCGATCTGGAAAACCGGAGCCACGGGGGCGTCCTGTGTAGCGGCTGGCGCGACCCGGCCGCCATCGACGGCACGGGCCCGGGCCGCGGCTGCGCGGGAGGGTTCCCACATGCGCAGCGCCGCGTCCGCCTCGCCCGCGGCTTGCTCCGCGTGGCCGGCGGTCGACGCTTCCATCGCCGGCATGGGCCGCGGCTCCGGCGCGACCGGACGCACGGCGGGTATCGGCTCCGGGGGGGGCGGCGGGGCAGGCGGGGCAGGCGGGGCAGGGGGCGCGGGTTCCATCAGCGCGGCGGCCGGTGCGGTCAGATCCCGCTCCGCGGCCTCCGGCCGGGGCGCGGACGACGCAGATGGGGCAGCTGAGGGACGTGGCGCGTGTGACGGGGGCGCGACTGCCGGCGGGACGTCCTGTCCAGGCTCTTCGGTCGGTCCGGGGACGCGGCCGGCGGTGGCGGGCGGGCGCTCCGGGATCGGCGCCAAAGCGGGCTCGGCGGACGCGGCGGCGCCCCCGGACGGGCCGGGTGCGGCAACGGCTTCCGGGTGCTCGCCTGCGCCGCGGGCCGGGTACCCGGCCGGCGCAGCGGCGGGTGCATCCAGCGACCCGGCCTGGGCCTGGATCTCGCGGATCGAGGCGGGCAAAGCGTCCGCCGCGGGCGCGGGACGGTCGCGCAGCTGCCAGGCGACCCCGGCCGCCAGCGTCAGCGAAGCGGCCAGGCCGAAGGGCGCGCCCCAGCGGCGGGGACCACGCGTGCGGGGGCGTCCGGCCCCTGTGAGCCCGGTGGCTCCCGGCGATTGTCCCTGTGCGGGGCCGGTGCTGCCGACCCGGGCCCGGGGCCTGGCGCGGGCGGCCGCCAGGATGCGGGCATCGACCTCCGACGACGGGCCGGCACCGGCCGCGGCATCGAGCTGGCGCTGCAGTTCGCGCTCCTCCGGGGTCAGCATGCTGTCGTGGCTCATGCCTCCAGCCTCCCACGCAGCTTCTCCATCGCATAGCGCAGGCGCGACTTGACCGTCTCGCGCCCCACGCCGGTGATCCGCGCGATCTCCTCCAGCGGCAGCTCGCCATGCAGGCGCATCAGCACGGCCTCGCGTTGTTCGGCCGGCAGCTCCTCCAGGGCCCGGTGCAGCCGGGCGGCGTCCTGGCGGTTGCTGGCGTCGCGCTCCGGGTCGTCTGTCGCCGCCAGCGCCGCGGTCCGCTCCAGCGCATCGGCCGGTGCCGGGGGGCGGTGCCGGCGCGCGCGCCAGTGGTCGTGCAGGCGGTTGTGGGCGATGCGGTAAAGCCAGGCCCCGAAGGGCGCATCCGGCCGCCAGCCGGCGCGGGCGGCGATGACCTTCTGCCACACATCCTGGAACAGCTCCTCGGCCAGGGAACGGTCATGCACCTGCCCGAGCAGGAAGCGGAACAGCGGCATCCGGTGGCGCGCGTACAGCTGCCCGAAGGCAGCATCGTCGCCGGCGACCCAGCCCTGCATCAGCGTTTCATCGGGGGCCGGATCCACTGCCTGGTCCATGCCCCGCACCCTACAGCCCGCTGCGCCGGACGCAAGCGGCAGTGCGGCAGGCGAGCGGGCCAGGACGGAGGCGGCAGGGCAGGTCATGCGGGTCACAACGCACCGGGCTGGCAAAAGGGGGCGAGCGGCGGGCGCGGCAGGCGCTATGCTGGGGACCGGCGTCAGGGGGCTGAGCTCGGCGATGACCCAAGCAGGGAGCATGGAGGGAGCGGCGGCGCCGGCCGGCATGCACATGCCCGGCCACCTGCCACGCGTCCATGCCGTACTGGCCGGGTTGCTGCCTGGCGCCGACTGGCTGGCGGTGGGCTGGCGCGCGGACGGCGTGCGGCCGGCCGCCGAAGCCGGGGACGGCGGTCCCGAAGCGCTGGCCCTGCTGGAGCACGCGCTGGAGGGCGCACTGGAAGCGGGACCCGGCCTGCTGGTCGAGGCCTGGGAGCACGACGGTGCACGCCTGGCCGTCCTTGCCCGGTGCCCCGCGCCACCGCCGACCGCGGTCGAGGCGGCGTGGCGGGCCGCGGCGTGCGCGCTGCTGGACGGGGCGCTGCAGGGCGAGCGGCTGGGCGCACGCGTGGAGCAGCTCGAGCAGTCCCGGCAGCTGCAGCAGGCGCTGTACGAGATCGCCGACCTGGCAGGCGGCGAGGTCGAGATGCAGGACATGCTGCACCGCCTGCACGCGATCATCGGCACCCTGATGTACGCCCCCAACTGCTACATCGTCGAGTACGACGACCAGCGCGGGACGCTGCGCTTCCTGTACTTCGCCGACGATCGCGACCCCTACGTGGCCGATCCCAGCCGGGAATGGAGCGAGCAGGAGATGCCAAACAGCCTGACGTTCGCCCTGCTGCGGCACGGCCAGGCCCTGCGCGGCCCCTCGCCGCTGATCCGGTTCAAGCTGGGCATCGGCGACCATGTCCAGCTGCAGGGGCCGGACAGCCGCGACTGGCTGGGCGTCCCGATGCGCCGCGGCGAGCGCGTGTGCGGCGCGATCGTGGTCCAGAGCTACGACCGCGCCGGCTGCTACACAGAGGAGGACCGCGCCCTGCTGGCCTTCGTGGCCCAGCACGTGCTCACGACACTGGACCGCCGCCAGGCCCAGGCCGAGCTGGAGCGCCGGGTGCGGGAGCGGACCCTGGACCTGGAGCGCGCCAACCACGAGCTTCAGGAGGAGGTCCTGGAGCGGCAGCGCGCCGAGCGGCTGCAGCACGCGCTCTACCGCATCGCCGAGATGGCGGTCAGCTCGGGCAGCCTGGAGCAGTACTACGCCAAGGTCCACGCGGCGGTGGACGACCTGCTCTACGCCCGCAACTTCTACATCGCGATGCTCTCCGAGGACCAGGCGAGCATCGAGTTCGTGTATTCGGTCGACGAAGGCGGCGACCACCGCCCGCCACGGCGTTTCGGCAACGGCCTGACCGAGTACGTGATCCGGACCCGCCAGACCCTGCTCGCCCACCGCGAGGACCTGGACGCGCTGGTGGCCGCCGGCAGGGTCGAGGAGATCGGCCACCTTCGCGCCTGCAGCTGGCTGGGAGTGCCGCTGCGCCGCGAAGGCGAGGTGGTGGGCGTTATCGCGGTGCAGAGCTACAACCCGGAAATCCGCTTCACCGCCGATGACGAACGGCTGCTGTCGTTCATCGCCCACAACATCGGCACCGGGCTGGCCCGGCAGGCCGCGCAGGAACGGCTGCGCATCGCCCATGCCGAGCTGGAGAAGCGGGTGGGCGAGCGCACCGGCGCGCTGGAACGGGCCAACGAGCAGCTGCTGGCCCAGATCGGCGAGCGCCTGCGGGCCGAGCAGCGCCTGACCCACCAGGCCCTGCACGACGCCCTGACCGGACTGCCCAACCGCTCCTGCCTGCTGGACTGCCTGGCGGCCTCGATCGAGCGGGCCGCGGTCGGCGACGGCCAGGCGTTCGCCGTGCTGTTCCTGGACGTGGACCGCTTCAAGGTGGTCAACGACAGCATCGGCCACGCCGCCGGCGACGAACTGCTGGTCGAGCTGGCGCGGCGCCTGGTCTCGGCGGTGCGGCCGGACGACGTGGTCGCGCGCCTGGGCGGCGACGAGTTCGCGGTGCTGGCCGGCTGCGCCGACGGCGACGAGGGCGTGCGGGACCTGGCCCAGCGCCTGCTGGGCGTGGTCGGGCGGCCGCTGTGGGTGGCCGGCCGCGAGCTGTTCCCCTCGGCCAGCATGGGCATCGCGCTGTGGCACCCGCGCTACCGAAGCGGCGAGGAACTGCTGCGCGACGCAGACGCGGCGATGTACCGCGCCAAGCACGAGGGCCGGGACCGCTACGCGATCTTCGACGAGGCCATGCGCGAGCAGGCCGTGCGCAGCTTGGACCTGGAGGCCGACCTGCGCCGCGCGATCCAGCGCCAGGAGTTCCTGCCGTACTACCAGCCGATCGTGCGCCTGGACGACGGCCAGGTGGTCGGCCATGAGGCCCTGCTGCGCTGGCGCCACGAACGCCGCGGCCTGCTGGCGCCAGCGGAATTCATCGCCCTCGGGGAGGAAAGCGGCCTGATCGAGCAGGTGGACTGGCTGCTCTATGGACAGGTGATCTCCGAGCTGGCGCGCGGCGGGGAAGGCTACATCTCGGTCAACGTCTCCCCGCGGCATTTCCGTTCGGCCGATTTCGCCGACCGCCTGCTGGGCCTGCTGGAGGCGGCCGG
>JBQGEI010000228.1:0-8467 GCA_052039535.1 Pseudoxanthomonas sp. | reverse complement strand
CGGCACTTGGTGCCGTTGAGGTAGTACTGGCTCTGGCCGTCCCGGCTGACGGTACGCTTGACCGAGATCTCGTTGAAGGCGGCGAATTCGCCGGCGATGGTGTGGTCGGAGTTGTCGAAGATCAGCTCGACCTGGGCCATCGATACCGGCTTGCGTGCCGCCGAGCCGGAGAAGATCACATCGGTCAGCGAGTCGCCCCGCAGGCGGCTGGCCGAGCTTTCGCCCATCACCCAGCGCACGGCGTCGATGATGTTGGACTTGCCGCAGCCATTGGGACCGACCACGCCGGTCATGTTGGTGGGCAGGTGCAGCGTGGTCGGGTCGACGAAGGACTTGAACCCGGACAGCTTGATCGTGGACAGGCGCAT
Organism: Pseudoxanthomonas sp.; assembly: GCA_052039535.1. Taxonomy (GTDB): domain Bacteria; phylum Pseudomonadota; class Gammaproteobacteria; order Xanthomonadales; family Xanthomonadaceae; genus Pseudoxanthomonas. Next base: position 8,099 of record JBQGEI010000228.1, on the reverse strand, counting down.
GCGGCGGTGGCTTCCCGGGGTGGCGGGCGACGGTCCGCCACCGCGCCACCGGTTGATGTGGTTTGTCCGGAATGGCCGCCATGCGGTTGATCCGCAAGGTGGCGCGGCGCCACGAACCGGCGTCCGGACCGGGCAGTATAGCCGTGGCACCGGCCATGGCCGCGGCCGCCCGGCAGCTTGACCAGGATCAGGGCCGGCGCCGGCACAGGTGCCTAGACTCCGGTCCCGGTCACCCTGGGAGGATGGGATGCAACAGTACGACGTGGTCATCGTGGGCGCCGGCCCGGCTGGACTCTGCCTGGCACGCGCGCTGGCGCCACTGGGCCTGCGCCTGGCGGTGGTGGAGCGGCAGCCGCGCGCGAGCCTGGCCGACCCGCCTTTCGATGGACGCGAGATCGCCCTGACCCACGCCTCCATGCGCCTGCTGCGCGACCTGGGCATCTGGCAGCGCCTGCCTGCCGACGGCATCCATCCATTGCGCCGGGCCCGGGTGATGGACCGCGGCCTGGCCCAGGCGATGGTGGTCGAGCCCGCAAGGGAGCATGACCGCCTGGGCAACCTGGTGCCGAACCACCTCATCCGGCGCGCCGCGTGGGAAGCGGTGCAGGACACGGCGGGCATCGACGTGTACGACGAGGCCAGGATCGAGGCCGTCCAGGCCGACCCGGTGCAGGCGGGCGTGCAGCTGGCCAGCGGTGTGCGGCTGCAGGCGCGCCTGCTGGTGGCCGCCGACAGCCGCTTCTCGGAAACCCGCCGGGCCCTGGGCATCACCGCGGACCTGCACGATTTCGGCAAGAGCATGCTGGTGACCCGCATGCGCCACGAGCGCCCGCACGGGCACACCGCTTGGGAGTGGTTCGGGACCGGCCAGACGGTGGCCCTCCTGCCGCTGGACGAGCACCTGTCCTCGGTGGTGGTGACCCTGCCCGGCGAACGTGTCCGTGCACTGGCGGCCCTGGACGATGCCGCGTTCGCACGCGCGGTGGAGGACCTCTATGGCGGGCGGCTGGGCACGATGGAGCCTGCCGGCACCCGGCACGTCTACCCGCTGGTGGCGACCTGGTCGCGGCGTTTCGTCGGGCCGCGGCTGGCGCTGGTGGGCGATGCCGCCGTCGGCATGCACCCGGTCACCGCGCACGGCTTCAACCTCGGCCTGGCCGGCATCGAGCGGCTGGCGGGCGAACTGCGCACCGGCGTGAGCCAGGGCAGCGATCCGGGCGACCCGGCCCTGCTGGCACGCTACCAGCGACGGCACCGCCGCGGCAGCCGGCCGCTGTTCCAGGCCACCCGCGCGATCGTGGGCGTCTATACCAGCGACCATCCCGCCGCCCACGCGCTGAGGGGTGCCACCCTGCGCACCGGCGCCCGACTGGCACCGTTCCGGCGCCTGCTGGCGGCCGCGCTGACCGATGCCGGCCCGGTGGATGCGGGCCCGCTGCGGCGGCTGCGCAGCGGGCTGTCGCTGCTGCGCCCGGACTGAGCGGACTCAGCCGCGCTGGCGGTCGATCCAGGCGACGAACCGGTCGAGGAAATCCTCCAGGAACTCGCGCGTCTCCGGACGGGTGATCCGCCCGTCGGCCTCGATCAGCCCGTCCTTGAACTGGATGAAGGCCTCCGGCTGCGGCAGCACCGCCATGTCCAGGTAGGAGAGGATGTTGCGCAGGTGCTGCTGCGCCAGCGCGGTGCCGATGGCGCCCGGGGAGGCCCCGATCACCGCGGCCGGCAACCCGGCGAAGGCGCTGTCGCCGTACGGGCGCGAGCCGAGGTCCAGCGCGTTCTTGAGCACGCCGGGGACCGAGCGGTTGTATTCGGGGGTCACGAACAGCACCGCGTCGGCGCCACGCACCTGCTCCTTGAGCGCGGTGGCGGCGGCCGGGTAGTCGTCGTCGAAGTCCTGGTTGTAGAGCGGCAGGTCGCCGATACCGACGGACTGGAACGCCAGGCGGTCCTCGCCAAGGCGCTCCAGCGCCTGCGCCAGGCGCCGGTTGATGGACTCCTTGCGGAGGCTGCCGACGAATACCGCCACCTTGCGCTTGTCCACGGGCCTGCTCCTGTACGGGGGGTGGCCCGATCCTAGGCAAGGCGCCGGCAGCCGCGGGTGAAGGCAGGCGGCATCGTGTCCGCTCAGTGGCCGCGGCTGGCCCGCCAGTGCGCGTGCCACGCCTGGAACATCAGCACGTTCCACAGGTGGGTATGCCACTTGCGCTGGCCGCGGCCGAAGGCCGCCCACAGGCCACCTACGCGGCCCTCGTCGAGCAGGCCGTGGCGGCGCAGGGCGGCCGGGGCCAGCAGGTCGCCGGCCCACGGGGCCAGGTCGCCGCGCAGCCACTGCGTCACCGGCGCACCGAACCCTCGCTTGGGCCGGTCGATCATCGCCCCCGGCAGGTAGCCGCGCAGGACCTGCTTGAGCAGGTACTTGCTGGTGCCCTCGCGCAGCTTCATGTGCTGGGGCAGCGACCAGGCGAACTCGACCACGCGCCAGTCCAGCAGGGGCGCGCGGGCCTCCAGGCTGGCGGCCATGCTGGTGCGGTCGACCTTGCACAGCAGGTCGTCGGGCAGGTACGCCATGAAGTCGGCGAGCATCATCGCCTCGGCATCGCGACCCGGCAGGCCCAGCGGATCGGCCTGGTGGTAGACGGTGGCAGGCTCGTGCGCGCCGCGCACCACGGCCGCCGGGTCGCGCCAGCGGGAGACCCGGTTGCGGTAGACGTCGCCGATGCCCTGCACGCCGGCCTCGGCCAGCAGGGTCGCCAGGCCGCCGGTGCGGGCCGCTTCACCGCGGGCACCGGGCATGCGCGCCAGCGCCCCCCGCAGGCCGGCCGGCAGCGTCCGCGCCAGGCGCCAGTTGCGCAGGGCACGCTGGTAGCGGCCGTAGCCGAAGAACAGCTCATCCCCGCCATCGCCGGACAGCGCCACGGTCACGTCCTGGCGCGCCAGCCGGCAGACCAGCGCGGTCGGCACCTGCGAGGCGTCGGCGAAAGGCTCGTCGAACATGCCCGCCAGCTGTGGCACCACCGCCAGCGCGTCGCCCCCGTCGACCTCGAACTCGGTGTGGGCCGTGCCCAGGTGGGTGGCGACCTCGCGCGCCAGCGGCGCCTCGTCATGGTGGGAGTCGCGGAACCCGATCGTGAAGCTGCGCACCGGCTGGGTGCTCTGGGCCTGCATCAGCGCCGCGACCGCGGACGAATCGGTGCCGCCGGACAGGAACACCCCGACCGGCACGTCGGCCACCATGCGCTGGGCGACCGAGTCGCGCAGCAGCGCATCCAGGGCCGCCGTGGCATCCACGTCGTCGCCGGCAAACGGGTGTTCCAGCGCGCACCGCATGCGGCTGCGCGCGTCCCACCACCTGCGCTGGTCGCGGTGCGGGTCGTGCGCGGCGGCGCCGGCGGCGACCGCCTCCGCATCCAGCCGCAACACGCTGCCGGGCATCAGCTTGAAGGCATGTTCGTGGATGCAGTACGGCGCCGGGATGTAGTCCAGGCGCAGCAGCAGCGCCAGCGCGCTCCGGTCCACGCCATTGTCGAAGTCCGGGTGCCGCCACAGCGCCTTCAGTTCCGAGCCGAACACCAGGGTGTCGCCGGCCCAGCCGTAGTACAGCGGCTTCTTGCCGACCCGGTCGCGGGCCAGCCACAGGCAGCGCTCACGGCGGTCCCACAGGGCGATGGCGAACATGCCGTTGCAGCGCTGCAGGGTGTCCTCCACGCCCCATTCGGCCACCGCCGCCAGCAGGACCTCGCTATCGGAATGCCCCCGGAAACGGTGCCCCACCGCCGCCAGCGCGGCACGCAGCACGGCGAAGTTGTAGACCTCGCCGTTGTAGGCCATCACGTAGCGGCCGTCGGCCGAGGCCATCGGCTGGTGGCCCAGCGGCGACAGGTCCAGGATGCTCAGGCGCTGGTGCGCCAGGGCGACGCCGGCCTGCGCGTCGACCCAGGTACCGGCGTCATCGGGCCCGCGGTGTTCCAGCGCCCGGCCCATGGCGCGCGCCTGCGCCGCCAGGGTGTCGCCATGCAGCCGCGGCTGCGCCATCAGCAATCCGGCAAGTCCACACATCTCAGTCGTCCAGCTCCGCGGCCGCGGCGACGATGTCGTCCTCGCCCGGGATGACCAGGAACGCGGCGCCTGCCAGCGGAGTGTACGTGTCCGCGCCGACCACCCGCCGCAGCGGCAGCTGGCCGAGCCCGGCCTCGGCCAGCGCCGTGACAACGCCCTCGCCCACCCCGGCGCTGCGGCGGCCCTCGTCCACCACGATGACCCGCCTGCCGCTGCGGGCCTGCGCGGCGATGTAGGCATCATCGAGCGGCACCAGCCATCGCAGGTCGACCACCCGCACCTTCCAGCCATGGGCCTGCTCGATCCGCCGCGCGGCGCGAAGGCTCATCGGAACGCCGTTGCCATAGGTGATGATCACCAGGTCGTCGTTGCCTTCGCCGTACACCCGGCCCTCGCCCAGCGCCATGGCCCGGCCCTGCTCCGGATACGGGAACAGCCACTGTCCGTCGCCGGCCTCGTGCAGGTCCTTGGTCATGTACAGCGCGATCGGCTCCAGGAACACCGCCACCCGGCCGTCGACCTTTGCCAGCGCGGCCAGGGTACGCAGCATTTCCACCGCGTCGTCGCCGCGCGAGGGACAGCCCACCACCAGGCCGGGGATGTCGCGCAGCGCGGTGATCGAGTTGTCGTTGTGGAAGTGGCCGCCGAAGCCCCGCTGGTAACCGAGGCCGGCGATGCGCACCAGCATCGGGTTGCGGTACTGGTCGTTGCTGAAGAACTGCAGCGAGCAGGCCTCGCCGCGGATCTGGTCGCAGGCATTGTGGAAGTACGCCAGGTACTGGATCTCCGGCATCGGCAGCATGCCCATGTTGGCGTAGCCCTGGGCCAGGCCCAGGATCATGGTCTCGTCCAGCAGGGTGTTGAACACGCGCGCGCCGCGGAAGGCCTTCTGCAGGCCGCGGGTAACGGTGTAAACCCCACCCTTCTGCGCCACGTCCTCGCCAAACAGCAGCGTCTCCGGGTACTTGGCCATCAGCTCGTGCAGGCCCTGGTTGATCTGGATCGCCAGGTGGCGCGGGGCCAGCTTCTCCGGGAGCCTCTCCTGGCCGCCGTACGCCGCGATGCGCGCGTCTTCCGGTACCGGGCGCGCGGCCTCGGCCGCGACCGCCCCGGGGGTGTGCGGGGCCAGCGGCGCCATCACCTCGGCGAGCGAGGCCAGGCGCGGGCGGCGATCCGCCTCCTCGGCCGCCTCGAAACAGCGACGGCGCGTGGCCTCGTACAGGTCCAGCAGCTGGTCCCTGGAGTAGAGACCGGACTCCAGCGCGATGGCCGCGCTGCGCAGCAGTGGATCGGTCGCCTCCACCGCGCAGAGCTCCTCGATCGCGCGCCACTCGATCTCGAAGTCGGTACCGGCGTGACCCATGATCCGCGTGGTGCGCAGGTGCAGGAAGGTCGGCCGGCGGGTGCGGCGGCAATGCTCCACCGCCGCCTGCACCTGGTCGTAGCCGTTGGCCAGGTCCAGGCCGTCGGCGTGGAAGTAGTCCAGCCCCGGCATGTTGCGGAAGCGGTTGCCGATCCAGCCCTCGGGGGTCTTCACCGAAATGCCGATGCCGTTGTCCTCGCACACGAACAGCACCGGTGCCGGCAGCTTCTGGTAGGCGGTCCAGGCGGCGGCGTTGAACGCGGTCTGCGCGGTGGCGTGGTTGGCGCTGGCATCGCCGAAGGAACAGATGGCGATGCTGTCGGCCGGCACCGGCAGCGCGTGGCCGATGCGCCGCGCCTGCTCGATCGCCACCGCCGTGCCCAGCGCCTTGGGCAGGTGCGAGGCGATGGTCGAGGTCTGCGGCAGCACCCACAGCGGCTTGCTGCCCCACACCTTGTGGCGCCCGCCGGAGGCCGGGTCCTCGGCACTGGCGGCGAAGCTCAGCGCGGAGTCCATCACCGGGTCCATACCCGGCAGCTTGCGGAAACGCTCGGCCATGAAGCCGCCACTGCGGTAGTGCAGGAACGCCGGGTCGGTATGGCGGGTCGCCCGCGCGACCATGGCATTGCCTTCGTGGCCACTGCTGCCGATCGTGTAGAAGACCTTGTTCTGCACCCGCAGCACCCGTGCCATGAGGTCCAGATGGCGGCTGACCAGCTGCGATTCGAACAGCTCGCGGAAGCCGCGCGCGTCCAGCGCGCTGCCCGGCAGCACCGGTTCGTCCTCGCGCGGGCGCTGCGCCGGAACGCCGTCCCAGGCGCGCACTGCCTCGACGAAGTTGCGGTCGCAGATCTCGGCGCGGTTGATGCCCTTCTTCCAGGCGGGGATGGTGGCTGCGTTCATGCGTCGGGAGGGTCAGTGGTCCTGGGCGGGACGGTTGGCCGCCCCGGCGTTGGTGTGGGTGTCTATCGCGCGGAGCCGGCGCCAGCGCCCGGTCCGCGGATCGATGGGCCAGCGTGCCAGCTCCGCCAATGCGACGCTGGTGGTGGACGGGGCGTCGGCGGACTTCATGGCCGCATCGCGCGGCCCGCGAGCCACTCGGCCCGCGTCTGCCCCCAGACCTCGGCGAGCGCGCCGCTGGGGGGCGGCAGTTCGTCCATGCGCAGGTAGCGCGAACCGAGCTTGGTCGCCACCACCTTGGACCTGTCGTTCTCCGGCGCGATGGTATGGATCACGTGGTCCCAGCCGAGCGTGTCGAACGCCCAGTCGATGCAGGCTGCCGCCGCCTCGGGGGCGTAGCCGCGGCCCCAGTGGCTGCGCACGATGCTCCAGCCCACCTCCGGACCCGGCCAGCCTTCCGGCTGCCAGGGGCCAACCCGGCCAAGCCACGCTCCGGTGCTCTTCTCGATCACCGAGAACATGGCATAGCCCTGCAGGTGCCAAGCGCCGAGCATTGCCGCCAGCCCGCGCCATGCCACCGGACGCGGCTGCACGCCGCCGATGTACCGGGTGGCTTCCTCATCGCCCATGAAGGCCGCCCAGGCCTCGAAGTCCTCCTGGCGCGGTACGCGCAGCAGCAGGCGCGGGGTCTCAAGCTGCACGGGGGCAAGGTCCATCAGCCGGCTCCTGGCGAGTGGATGGGATGGCAGGCGGCGGCCACATGATCAGTGGCCGACCATGGCCGCACGCGCACGCCACTGCGCGCGGCCCTGGCCCCAGACCTCGATCCGGGCATCGGCATACGGCGCGGGCAACCGTCCGGGGCCGAGGTTGCGCGAGCCCAGGCGCTGGGCAACGCGCTGCGAGGCGTGGTTGTCCGGGGCGATGCAGTGGATCACCTGGTCCCAGGCCAGGGTGGCGAACGCCCACTCCACGGCCGCGGCGGCCGCCTCGGTGGCGTACCCCTTGCCCCAGGCCTGCGGATGGAAACTCCAGCCGACCTCGTTGCCAGGCCAGCCCTCGGGGCGCCACGGACCGGCCTGGCCCAGCCACCGCCCGGAGGCTTTCTCGATCACCGAGAACATGCCGAAGCCCTGTACCGCCCAGGCCCCGGGCATCTGCAGGAACCTGCGCCAGGCCGCGGCGCGTGGCTCACGGCCGCCGATGAAGCGGCAGGCCTCGGCGTCGTCCAGCAGCTCGGCGTAGCGGTCGAAGTCACACGCCTGCGGCGGCCGCAGGACCAGCCGGGCGGTCTCGATGACGGGGCCGGTCGGCACGGCCGTCAGAACGCGCTGATGCCGGTCAGCTCGCGGCCGATCACCAGCTGGTGCACCGTCTCGGTGCCTTCGTAGGTGATCACCGACTCCAGGTTGAGGGCGTGGCGGATGGCGGCGTGCTCGGTGGTGATGCCGGCGCCGCCCAGCAGGTCGCGGCACTCGCGGGCGATATCGATGGCCATGCGGCAGTTGTTCCACTTGGCCAGCGACACCTGCTGCGGCTGCATGGTGCCGGCATCCTTGAGCCGGCCCAGCTGCAGCACCAGCAACTGCGCCAGGGTGATGCGGCGGGCCATCTCGGCCAGCTTGATCTGCGCGCTCTGGGTCGCGGCGACCGGGCGCCCGAACAGGATGCGCTCCTTGGAATAGTTCAGCGCCTCGTCCAGGCAGGCGATGGCCGCGCCCACCGGGCCCCAGGTGATGCCGTAGCGGGCCTGGGTCAGGCAGCCCAGCGGGCCCTTGAG
>JBQGEI010000227.1:0-1968 GCA_052039535.1 Pseudoxanthomonas sp. | reverse complement strand
TCCTGTTCCTTGGCCAGCGCGTCGAAGTCGGCGCCGTCCTCGGCATAGGCCGCGTACACCTTCTCCAGCGCGGCCTGGGCCTGCAGCACCTCGCCCACGCCTTCCTCCACCGCCTCGCGCACGGTGTGCTGCGGGTCCAGCTGCGGCTCCTGCTCCAGGTAGCCGACCTTGATGCCCGGCTGCGGACGGGCCTCGCCTTCGAAATCCTTGTCGACGCCGGCCATGATCTTCAGGACCGTCGACTTGCCGGCGCCGTTGAGGCCCAGCAGGCCGATCTTGGCGCCGGGGAAGAAGCTCAGCGAGATGTCCTTGATGATCTGCCGGCGCGGCGGGACCACCTTGCTGACCCGGTTCATGGTGTAGATGTACTGCGAGGACATGGTGTCTCCGTGCGCGCGGGAGCCGGCCCGGGAGGGCGGCGGGGAATTCGGGGAATCGCGAATTATAGCCGGCGGCCGCGCCGGCCGCTGGGCGGTTGCGGTGGCTGGCTGCCGCCTGAACGCCGCAGCGGTCATGAGGGGCTGGAACCGGTTTCGCAGGGAAACGGTTCAGGCGTTGCAGGCAAGATGGAGCCGTCACCAACACCGGGAGCCTTGCATGCGCCCTCAGCTGATCGCCCTGACCATCGCCGCCCTGATCGGGTTCGGCGCCGCCATCCCGGAAGCCGAGGCCGCCGGGGACCGTCACGACCGGCACGGCTGGGATCGCGGCCACGACCGCCGCGGCGACCACGGCCCGCGCCATGACCGCCGCCACGACGACCGCGCCCGCCACCACCGCCGTGATGACCGGGCCTACTACCGCTCCGGCTACCACGAGGGCTACCGCGACGGTCGCCGCTCGCAGCCCTACGTTAGGGTCGTCCACCACCGCCCGGGTCCGCCGCCGCATGCCTGGGCCCGCGGCCAGCGCTACCGCGACTACTACAGCGGGCCGGTCTACGTGGTCCATGACTACCCGCGCTACCACCTGCGACGCCCGCCGCACGGCCACCACTGGGTGCGGGACGACCGCGGCAACATGCTGCTGGTCGCAGTGGCCACCGGCATCATCGCGGACCTGATGCTGCACCATTGAGGTCCTGGCACCTGCCGGTGCGATACGGGTGAAACCAACGGCCACCGCAAGGTGGCCGTTTCCGTTGGGGAAGGCGCGGTCGCGCAGCGGGCGCCGGACCGGCGGGCGGCTTACAATCGGCGGGCCTGTCCCCCTTTCCCCGCTGGAGCCGACGATGTACTCGCGTGATGCCCGGATTGCGTCCTATGACCCCGAACTGGCCCAGGCCATTGCCGACGAGGCCCGCCGCCAGGAGGATCACGTCGAGCTGATCGCCAGCGAGAACTACGCCAGCCCCTGCGTGATGGAAGCCCAGGGCAGCCAGCTGACCAACAAGTACGCCGAGGGTTACCCGCACAAGCGCTACTACGGTGGCTGCGAGTACGTGGACATCGCCGAGCAGCTGGCCATCGACCGGCTCAGGCAGCTGTTCGGCGCCGACTACGCCAACGTGCAGCCGCATTCCGGTTCGCAGGCCAACCAGGCGGTGTACTTCGCCCTGCTGCAGGCCGGCGACACCATCCTGGGCATGTCCCTGGCCCATGGCGGCCACCTGACCCACGGCGCCAAGGTCAACGCCTCCGGCAAGCTGTTCAACGCGATCCAGTACGGCGTCAACGAGCAGGGCCTGATCGACTACGACGAGGTCGAGCGGCTGGCGCTGGAGCACAAGCCGAAGATGGTCGTGGCCGGGTTCTCGGCCTACTCGCAGGTGATCGACTGGGCGCGCTTCCGCGCCATCGCCGACAAGGTCGGCGCGTACCTGTTCGTGGACATGGCGCACGTGGCCGGCCTGGTCGCCGCCGGCGTGTACCCGAACCCCCTGCCGCACGCGCACGTGGTCACCTCCACCACCCACAAGACCCTGCGTGGCCCGCGTGGCGGCATCATCGTCGCCAGCCGCGACGGCGC
>JBQGEI010000226.1:0-3546 GCA_052039535.1 Pseudoxanthomonas sp. | reverse complement strand
GGGCTCGACAGGGTCGGCCAGCCCTCCCGCTCATTGCGGCCGGAGGCGGCCACCTTCGCCGCTCCTGCTGCGGCCTTCGTTGCCTTCGTTGCCTTCGTTGCCTTGCTGGCCTTGGCGGTCTTGGTGGCCTTGGCGGTCTTGGCGGTCTTCACGAGCGTGGTGGGCTCTTCGGATGCTGCAGTTCCTGCCGCGACCTTGGCTGCGCGCCCTGACCTGACCGCGGTCTTCCCACCAGTAACGGCCGCCGCCAGGGTCTTGGACCCGCGTGAGCTGCCAGTCCTGCCTCGTGCCGGTGCCATGGCCGCCTCCCCCGTGTCGTGACCCGCCGCGCGATCGCTGTCCTGCAGGTCGATGATGTCCTTGTCCGGCCGCAGCGCCTTGAGCGACGCCTGCCTTAGCAGCTGCTGGCCACCGATGCCCCGGTAGAACACCTCCACGACCAGGCTGGGCTCGACCCACGTGGCGCGGCGCAGCTCCGCGTCCATCGCCACCACGTGCGCGGTGGGCCTGGAGCCGCCGCCGCGCGCGAGCCGAGGGGCGAGCCCGCGCAACTGTTCGTCGCTGAATCCGGTCCCGACACGACCGACATAGCGCCACCGATGCTGCGGGTCCGGCGTGGCCAGCAGTAGCGAGCCGAAGCCGGTGCGGCTGCCACGAGGGGCGGTGTAGCCGACCACCGCGAACTCGTCGCTCGCCAGCTGCTTGGTCTTGCGCCAGTCGTCGCCACGGCCCGGCCGATATGGCCGGTCGGCGCGCTTGGAAATGATGCCCTCGAAATGCTGCTCGCCCGCCAGCCGCCAGGCCTGCTCTCCATCGCCTTCGACGTGCGAGCTGAAAGCCAGCTGCGGCGGCGCCTTGTCCAGCACGGCCTGCAGCAGCTGCTTGCGCTGCTGCAGCGGTGCCTCGGTCAGGTCCACGCCGTCGATGTGCAGCAGGTCGAACAGGACATAGGCCAGCACCCCCGGGCGCTCGCCCGAGAGGGTGGCCTGCAGCAGGTTGAAATCCTCGCGCGTGCCGCCGCCGGCGATCAGCTCCCCATCCAGCGCCGCACTGGACAGGCCCAGCGCGCCCACCGCCTCGCGGATCTCGGGAATCCGCTCGTTCCATTCCAGCGCATTGCGCGACCACAGCTGGACCTCGCCGTCACGCACGGTGGCCAGGATCCGGTATCCGTCCCATTTGATCTCGTGCAACCAGTGGTCACCGGCGGGCGGGGCGTCCCCGAGGCGCGCCAGCTGCGGCTTGAAGGGACCGTCCGGGGCCGCCGCCTTGCGCGCTCCGTCCAGGGCCAGGGCCCGCGCGGCCCAGTTGCGTCGGCGGGGGCGCTGCGCCGGCACTGCCGCCAGCCGCTTGCGCGATGACTTTCCGCTGCCAGCGCGACGGACGTCGTCGGCCGGGGCCGGCGCCACGCCTGCCAGCAGGTCGTCGGCCTCGAGCGTGCCGGCCCATGCATCCTTGTCCTTGAACAGCAACCACTGCGGCTGCCGCGCCGGCTTGCCGGAGCGGACCAGGTGCCAGCCACCACGCAGCTTCTCACCGAACAGTTCGAAGCGAAGATGGCCCTTCGCCAGCTGCTCCTCAGGGTCGCCGGCAGTGGACCACACGCCCTGGTCGAAGCGCGCGACATGGCCACCGCCGTACTCACCCTTCGGAATCTGGCCCTCGAAGGCAGCGTAGTCCAGTGGATGGTCCTCGACCTCCACGGCCATGCGCTTGACCGCCGGATCGTAGCTGGGCCCCTTGGGCACGGCCCAGCTCTTGAGCGCGTCGCCAACCTGCAGGCGGAAATCGTAGTGGCGCCGGCTGGCATGGTGCAGTTGCACCACGAACATGGGCCGCTTCCCGCGCGGCGCCGGCTTGCCCGGCTCCGGCTCGCGGGTGCGGTCGAAGCTGCGCTTGCGCCGGTACTCGGTAAGACTCATGCCGCGCCGTTCAACGGCCCAGGTGGCGGCGCACCGCCTCGGCCGTGGACCCTACCGCCTGCACGGCCTCGCGCAACTGCTGTTCGGTCACGCCCAGCGCGCCGGTCCAGTAGCGGACTTCATAATCCTCGGAGAGGTTGATCCGGTCGCGATCGGGCGAGCCGACCTGCCGCGTGTCGTCGGACATGGCGCGTGCCTCCTGTCAGGGGGAGGCCTACGCTGCTATTGCCGGCGTGGCCCCGGCGTGAACCGGGGCCGACGCAGCTGCAGCCGGCGCGTGGAAACCATGCAGCGCCGGCCGCGGGAGTGCGGCCTCCACGCGCGGACGCCCTCAGGCTCGCAGTGCCGCCACCGGGCGGCGTGGGTACCACGCCCCGCCGTTCACGTCATGGCAGGGTGCGCCGATCCGCAATTACCGAGAACGCCGCAGCCGGGACGGCGGATGGAAGGTCGCGCAATCCGCGGCCGCGCCCGCGCTACCACATCACTCCCACTCGATGGTCGCCGGCGGCTTGCCCGAGATGTCGTAGACCACGCGCGAGACACCGCGCAGTTCGTTGATGATCCGGTTGGAAACCCTGCCCAGGAACTCGTACGGCAGGTGCGCCCAGTGCGCGGTCATGAAGTCGATGGTCTCCACCGCACGCAGCGCGATCACCCACTCGTAGGCACGCGCATCGCCGACCACGCCCACCGACTTGACCGGCAGGAACACGGCGAACGCCTGCGAGGTCTTGTCGTACAGCCCGGCCTGGCGCAGCTCGTCGATGAAGATCGCATCGGCGCGGGCCAGCAGCTCGGCGTACTCGCGCTTCACCTCGCCCAGGATGCGCACACCCAGGCCCGGGCCCGGGAACGGATGGCGGTAGACCATCTCGCGCGGCAGGCCGAGCTCGACGCCCAGGCGCCGCACCTCGTCCTTGAACAGCTCGCGCAGCGGCTCGACCAGGCCCAGCTTCATATGCTCGGGCAGGCCGCCGACGTTGTGGTGGCTCTTGATGACGTGGGCCTTGCCGGTCTTGCTGCCCGCCGATTCGATCACGTCGGGATAGATCGTGCCCTGGGCCAGCCAGCGCGCGTTCTTCAGCTTGTTGGACTCTTCCTCGAAGATCTCGACGAACAGGTTGCCGATGATCTTGCGCTTGGCCTCCGGGTCGGCCACGCCTTCCAGTGCCTTGAAGTAGCGGTCGGCAGCGTCGACGCGGATCACCTTGACGCCCAGGTGCTCGGCGAAGGTCGCCATCACCTGGTCGCCTTCCTGCCAGCGCAGCAGGCCGGTGTCGACGAACACGCAGGTGAGCTGGTCGCCGATGGCCTTGTGCAGCAGGGCCGCCACCACCGACGAGTCCACCCCGCCGGACAGGCCTAGGATCACCTCGTCCGAACCGACCTGCTCGCGCACGCGGCGGATCTGGTCCTCGATGATGTGTTCGGCGGTCCACAGCGTGCGGCAGCCGCAGATGTCGGCCACGAACCGGAGCAGCAGCGCCTGGCCCTGCTTGGTGTGGGTCACTTCCGGGTGGAACTGCACGCCGTACCAGCCGCGGCGGTCGTCGGCGAAGGCGGCGACCGGGATGCGGTCGGTCTTCGCAGTGACGGTGAAGCCTGGCGGTGCGACGGCGAC
>JBQGEI010000225.1:0-1766 GCA_052039535.1 Pseudoxanthomonas sp. | reverse complement strand
GGCGAGCCGGAGTTGCCGCCGGTGGTGTCCAGGTTGGTGAGGAAGTTCACCGTCTGGGTGCCCAGCGCCGGATCGGCGGTGGCGCCGAAGTCCTGGCGCGCGATGGCCTCCAGCAGCGGGGCCGGCGCATCGAAGGGGACCTGTCCGGTGTTCTTCTCGACGATGCCGGCGACGGTGGTCACCGGCGCGAAGCTCACCGCGTCGCGCGCCTCCAGCGCCTCCAGCCGGCCATAGCTCAGGCGCAGGGTGCGGTTGGCGTCCGGGTACAGGGCGCGGCCCTGGCTCCCGCGCCAGCCGGCCAGGGCGTGCATGTATGCCGGGCGCAGGCGCAGCTGCTCACCCTCGTTGGCCTTCTGCGTGGCTTCCATGCCCAGCTGCGCCGGCATCAGGCGTGCGGCCAGCTGCAGCAGTGGATCGGCCGGCAGCGCCTTGCCCTGGCGCGCGGCGGCGAACGCGTCCAGGCGCGCCTGCTCCTGGCCCAGCGTGGTCCCGGCGTAGAGCGCGTCCAGGGCTGCGGCAAGGGCTTCGGGCGTGCGCCCGAACGCGGCGTCGAACTCGGCCAGGCGCTGCGCCTCCGGCAGCTGCTGGTAGCGGCCCAGCAGCTCGCGCAGCAGGGCCTTCTCGACCGCCGGGTCGTAGCGGCGCTGGACCTGGCGCAGGGTGCCCTCGATCAGGGCCAGGTCACGCGCCTGGTAGCCGGTCTCGCGTGTGGCGTCGGGCTTGCGGGCCTCGATCCGCAGGCGTTCCAGCAGCAGGGCCGAGCGCAGCAGCTGGCTCTGCGAGGTGACCAGGCCCAGCAGCAGCTCGCGCTCGCGGACCGTATCGGCCTGGTCCAGGACCCGGGCCAGAGCGGCGATGTCACGTGCGTCGGTACGCGAGGTGCCAGCGAGCATGGCCGCCTCGTCGGCCTCGCGCTGGGCAACGGCATCGCTGCGGCGCAGGCCATCCAGCTCGCCGGCGGCGCGCTTGAGGTTGTTCTTCAGCGACTGCAGCTGCGAGGCATACAGGGTGCGGGCGCGTGGGTCCTCGCGGCCGGCCTGCTCGATGATCGAGGCCAGTGCGCCGAACACCTCCACCCGCGTCGGCAGGGTCCATTCCACCTGGCGGGCGAACTCGTCCGCGGTGCGGTGGCGGAAGGTCACGCCCGGGTAGCCGGCCAGCATGGCGAAGTCGCCTGCTTTCGGTCCGGTGGAGGACACCTGCAGGTGCGAGGGCGGGCTGTAGGGCACGTTGTCCGGCGAATACGCCGCGGGCTTGCCGTCCTTGCCGACGTAGGCGCGCAGCAGGGTGAAGTCGCCGGTGTGGCGCGGCCACATGAAGTTGTCGATCTCGTCGCCGTAGTTGCCGATGCTGCGCGGCGGCGCGTACACCAGGCGCAGGTCCTGCAGCTCCAGCTGGCGGATCCGGTAGAAGTCGCTGCCGTAGTACATCGAGGCCACGCTGCAGCGGATGCCCGCCTCGCGCTCGCATTCGGCGACGATGCGCTTGCTGGCCGTGTCCACCGCCTCCTGGTAGGCGCGGCCCTGCAGCCCGCGGGTCCGGGCCAGCACCTGGTCGGTGACCTTGTCGAAGCCCACCGTCACCAGCACCCGGAAATCCGGGTTGGCCGGCAGCTCGCCGGCGCGGTCGGCGGCGACGTAGCCGTTGTCGATCAGGTTGCGCTCCGGCGTCGAGTTGTACTGGATCACGCCGAAGGCGACGTGGTGGTTGGTCAGCACCAGGCCTTCGGGCGAGACGAACGCGCCGGTGCCGCCGCCGGCGCGCAC
>JBQGEI010000224.1:0-2971 GCA_052039535.1 Pseudoxanthomonas sp. | reverse complement strand
GCCGGTGCCGGCTGCGTCCCGCAGCGGCGCACCACGCGCACCACCTGCTGCTACTGCGGCGTCGGCTGCGGGGTGCTGGTCCACAGCGAGCACGACGCCGCCGGTGCCCGCATCGTCGCGGTCGAGGGCGACCCGCGGCATCCGGCCAACCACGGCCGGCTGTGCAGCAAGGGCCTGGCCCTGGCCGACAGCGCACGCAGCCTGCAGGGCAGGGTGCTGGCGCCGGAGCTGCGCGGACGGCGCGACCAGGCACGCCGGGCGGTGGACTGGGGCCTGGCGCTGGATACCGTCGCCGAGCGCCTGGCCGGCATCGTCGAGCGGCACGGCCCGGACGCGGTCGCCTTCTATCTGTCCGGGCAGCTGCTGACCGAGGACTACTACGTCTTCAACAAGCTGGCCAAGGGCCTGCTGGGCACCAACAACATCGACACCAACTCGCGCCTGTGCATGTCCAGCGCGGTCACCGGCTACAAGCTGGCGTTCGGCGCCGATGGCCCGCCCACATGCTACGAGGACCTGGAGCACGCGCAGACCGTGCTGTTCGCCGGCAGCAATGCCGCCTGGGCGCACCCGGTGCTGTTCCGGCGGCTGGAGGAAGCCAGGGCGCGCGACCCGCAGGTGCGCTGGATCGTGGTCGATCCCCGCCGCACCGATACCGCGGCGGTGGCCGACCTGCACCTGCAGATCCAGCCCGGCACCGACGTGGCCCTGTTCAACGGCATGCTCCACCACCTGGTGTGGGAGGGGCTGCTGGACCAGGCCTACATCGATGCCCACACCACAGGCTTCGACGCGCTCAAGCGCGTCCTGCGCGAATACACCCCGCGCATGTCGGCGGAGATCTGCGGCATTCCCGCCCAGGACCTGGTCACCGCGGCGGAATGGTTCGGGCGCAGCCCCGCGGCGCTGTCGCTGTACTGCATGGGCCTGAACCAGTCCGCGCATGGCACCGACAAGAACCTCGCCCTGATCCACCTGCACCTGGCCACGCGGCAACTGGGACGGCCCGGCGCCGGCCCGTTCTCGCTCACCGGCCAGCCCAACGCGATGGGCGGGCGCGAGGTCGGCGGCATGGCCACGATGCTGGCCGCGCACCGCGAGATCGGCGACGACGCCCACCGGGCGGAGCTCGAGCAGCTGTGGCAGCTGGCGCCTGGCACGCTGTCGCCGCGTCCGGGACTGGCGGCGGTGGAGCTGTTCGAGGGCCTGCGCAGCGGCAAGGTCAAGGCGGTATGGATCGCCTGCACCAACCCGGCCCATTCGATGCCCGACATCGGCCCGGTGCGCGAGGCGCTGCAGCGGGCCGAGTACGTCGTCGTGCAGGAAGCCTTCGCCGGCACCGACACCGTGCCGTTCGCCGACGCGCTGCTGCCGGCCACCACCTGGGGCGAGAAGGAGGGCACGGTCACCAACTCCGAGCGGCGCATCTCGCGCGTACGTGCGGCGGTGCCGGCACCGGGCCATGCGCGGCCGGACTGGTGGATCGCGCGCGAGGTCGCGCGCCGGCTGGAGGCGCGGCTGGCCGCACCCGGCGCGGCGCCGCTGTTCGCGGCCGACACCCCGGCGCGGATCTTCGATGAACACCGCGCGCTGACCGCCGGCCGCGACCTGGACATCGGCGGGCTGGACTACCCCCGGCTGGAGGACCAGGGCCCGCAGCAGTGGCCGTTCCCGGCCGGCGCCGCCCAGGGCCAGGCGCGGCGCTACGCCGATGGCGTGTTTGCCACCGCCGACGGCCGCGCGCGCTTCCACCCCACCGCCTACCAGCCGGTGGCCGAGCCGGTGTCGGCGCGCTTTCCGCTGCGCCTGCTGACCGGTCGCCTGCGCGACCAGTGGCACGGCATGTCGCGTACCGGGCGGGTGCCGGCGCTGTACCTGCACAGCCCGGGCCCGGGCCTGCGCATGCACCCGGAAGACGCCGCGCGCCGCGGGCTGGGCGCCGGCGAGCTGGTGCGCGTGGCCAGCAAGCGCGGCGCCCTGGTGCTGCCGCTGGAACTGTCCGACGAGGTCGCCTCGGGCACCGTGTTCGCCGCAATGCACTGGAGCGGCCAGCACCTGGCCAGCGGCGGCATCAACGAAGTGAGCCAGCCCGCGGTGGACGCGCGTTCGCGCCAGCCCGAGCTCAAGCACGCGGCCGTGCGCGTGGAGCGGGCGGAGTTCGGCTGGCACCTGCTGGCGGCACGTCGTGGCGAGGTGCTGGCGATGCGCGAGGCGGTGCAGCCGCTGCTGGCTGCGTGCGGCTATGCCGCGCTGTCGCTGCAGCCGGCCGCAGGTGCGGATGATGGCGAAGGTGCAAGCGACGGCTGGCTGGTGCTGCGTGCCGCCGCGCCGCAGGCGATGCCGGGCCAATGGCTCGCCGCGCTGGACGCGGCAATGGCGCTGGCC
The DNA here is from genome assembly GCA_052039535.1 of Pseudoxanthomonas sp. Classification (GTDB taxonomy): domain Bacteria; phylum Pseudomonadota; class Gammaproteobacteria; order Xanthomonadales; family Xanthomonadaceae; genus Pseudoxanthomonas. The sequence continues at coordinate 586 of JBQGEI010000224.1, read as the reverse complement.
GCCGGCGCGGACACCCTCGAGTACCGCGATCCGCGACGCGGCCTGCTGCGGCGCGTCGCCTGGCGCCAGCACGAGGGCCGCGACCACGTCGATGGCCTGCTGTGGAGCGACCTGCAGCCGGTGTCCGACGGCCTGCTGGACCTGGCGCTGCGCGGCGATCCCTGGCAGGGCCCGCGGCTGGCCGCGTTCGCGCCGCGTGCGGCGGTGGCGCGCGATCCGGTGGTATGCGTCTGCCGCCAGGTCACCGAATCGGCGATCCAGGCGCAGGTGCGCGCCGGCGCCGACGTCCACGCGCTCAAGTCCCGGCTGGGCTGCGGCACCGTGTGCGGCTCGTGCGTGCCGCAACTGACCCGATTCGTCCGCCAGGCCGAACGTGCCTGACCCCAGGAGACGCGCCCATGTCCGATGTCCGTCCCGATCGCTCCCGCTCCGGCATGCGCGTCACGCCGGCCGGGGTGGTGCTCCTTTCCGCCGGCCCGGGCGATCTCGAGCTGCTGACGCTCAAGGCCGTGCGCGCGCTGCAGCAGGCCGAGGTGCTGCTGCTGGACGAGCTGGTCAACCCCGGCATCGTCGAGCTCGCCCCCGA